>CAXTVC010000040.1:0-28081 GCA_964247615.1 uncultured Acidobacteriaceae bacterium | reverse complement strand
TCATGCCGACGTAGCAGAGGCGACGCTCCTCCTCCATCTGGGTGGGGTCGGTGAGGGTGCGGGAGTGCGGGAAGAGACCTTCTTCCATGCCGGCGAGGAAGACCAGGGGGAACTCGAGGCCCTTGGCCGCATGGAGGGTCATGAGGGTGACGCGGGCGTCGGCCGAGTACTGGTCGGCGTCCGAGACCAGGGCAGCGTGGTCGAGGAACTCGTGCAGGGTTTCACCGCGGGAGGTGGCATCCTGCGCGGCGTTCGCGAGTTCCTTCAGATTTTCGATGCGGCTGAAGGCCTCGGGCGTGCCCTCCTCCTCAAGCGCGCGGATGTAGCCGGAGCGATCGTTCAGGAACTTGATGAGTTCCGGCAGGGTGGCGGGGTCGCCGGGCTTGCGGAAGGCCCTGTCGTCGGCAGCATCCGCGGCCTCGTGGTCGCCCCCCTGGGCGGCGACGATGCGGGCGAGGCGTGCGTTGTTTTGATCGGTGATGCGATCGCCGCGGTCGCCGGCAGCGCCCTGACTTGCGGCGGAGCCCTTCAGCGCGACCGGAGCGAAGGGGTTGAAGCTGGCCGAGGTGCTATCTGCTTCGGCGTCGGCAAGGACGGTGTTCTCTGCAGCGAGGGTGGAGATCTCTTCGCTGGGACCGAAGTCGAAGTCGAAGTTGAAGCTGGTGTCGAAGTCGGTGTTGGCGTCGTTGGCGCGAACGGTGGCTGGTGCCGGGTCGGGTGGGCCGAAATCGAAGCTGAAGTCGAAGCTGGCGTCGGTGTCCGTCGTTTCCGAGTCTCCGGAGGCGGCCAAGGATTCCAGGTAACCCGCATCGGCGGCTTCGGACCTAGGAAAAACAACGGGGTTGTCGGGAGCGGCAGGGGAACCCACGTCTGCGGAGAGCTTGTCGGCCATATCCTGGCCGTCGAGCTGGACCATGGCGCGGGCATCTTCGATGAGCTTGCGGAAGTTGCCGAGCGCGGTCAGGGCACGGGCGGGCAGGAGCTTGTCCTGGATGGCGCGCTCGATGGCGTCCCAGCTACTCATGCCGGTGCCCAGCGCCATGCGCTCCAGGGTGTCCATGGTGGTTTTGCCGATGCCACGCGGTGGTGAATTGACCACGCGGCCCAGCGCAACCGAGTCGTGGGGGTTCTGCACAAGCT
The DNA here is from genome assembly GCA_964247615.1 of uncultured Acidobacteriaceae bacterium. Lineage (GTDB taxonomy): Bacteria > Acidobacteriota > Terriglobia > Terriglobales > Acidobacteriaceae > Granulicella. The sequence goes on along the minus strand of CAXTVC010000040.1, from coordinate 26,941 downwards.
TCAGGTAGCTGAGCAGGTCCTTGACCTCCGAACGGTCATAGAAGCTGAAGCCGCCGACCATGTGGTACTGGATGCCGTAGCGGCGCAGCGCCTCTTCGACCAGGCGCGACTGCGAGTTGGTGCGGTAGAGCACGGCGCAGCGGGGCAGGTCCTCGGTTTCGCCGGCTGTTTTGAGGTACTTGTTCATGCGGTCGGCGATAAAGATGGCTTCGCTTTCGCCGTCCGGCGCTTCATAGAGCCCGATCAGCGAGCCGCCTTCGCGAGAGGTCCAGAGATTTTTGCCTTTGCGCTGGGTGTTCTGCGCCACGACGGCGCTGGCGCCTTCGAGAATGACCTGCGTGGAGCGGTAGTTCTGTTCGAGACGAATGGTCTGCGCGTTGGCGAAGTCCTTTTCGAAATCGAGGATGTTGCGGATGTCGGCGCCGCGCCACGAGTAAATCGACTGGTCTTCATCGCCGACGACGCAGACGTTGCCATGCGAGCCGAGCAGCTTCATGAGCTCGTACTGGGGTTTGTTGGTGTCCTGGTACTCGTCGATGAGTAGGTAACGGTACTTGCGGTTGTAGCGCTCGCGCACCTCGGTCGAGGTCTTGAGCAGGCGCACCGTCTCGAGCAGCAGGTCGTCGAAGTCCAGCGCGTTGGCCTTGAAGAGCTCATCGCGGTAGATCTTGAAGATGTGCGCGATCTTTTCCTCGAGCGGATTGGTCGAGGCCAGAAAGTACTCCTGGGGGTCGATCATGTGGTTTTTGGCCCAGGAGATGCGACCGAGCGCGACGCGCGGCTTTAGCTGCTTGTCATCGATGCCGAGACGTTTCAGCGCGGACTTCACGACGGCCTGCTGGTCGTTTTCGTCGTAGATGGCGAAGGTGCGGGTGAGGCCCTTGCCGTTGAGGCGAAGCGCTTCAATGTCGCGGCGCAGCACACGCACACAGAAGGAATGGAAGGTTGCCAAGGTGGGCCTGGCGAGCGTAGTGTGTCCGAGGATTTTTGTGACGCGTTCTTCCATCTCCTTGGCTGCTTTATTGGTGAAGGTGACGGCGAGGATGGCGTCAGGCGCGACGCCGCGCTCCTGGATCAGATAGGCGATGCGGTGTGTGATGACGCGGGTTTTACCAGAGCCCGCACCCGCCAGCAGGAGCACGGGGCCATCGACGGAGGTGATGCCCTCCTGCTGCTGCGGATTCATGTTTTGGAGAAGATTTGCCACGCCTTCATTCTACGTCTTTGGGGCGAAGCGGCGGCTCATCTATACGTTGGGAAGAGGGCTTGTGGATGCAGCAAAGTTAGAAAAAATAAACTTAGAAAAGTCTGTAAATCACTGGAACCTTTTATAACTCGGAGCGTATAACGGGATGGCAGTTCGCTCCCCTCCTGAACCATGGCAGCGTGGGAAGCGAGCCGCAAATGAGAGAGGTTACTTATGTACCGTCGTGTTATCACAGCCGCCATGGCTACCGTGTTGTCTTTGTCTGTCGCCGGCAGCCTTCAGGCTGCTCCCGTAAACCCCTTTCATCACGCCCCTGCCACTGAAAAAGCAGCGTCGGGCAAGATGGTCAGCTTCAGCGTGCGCAATGATTCCAAAGCCACGCTCGTGCTGAAGGCCGGGGAGCAGCAATACACCATTGAGCCAGGCAAAACTGCAGGTTTCAAGCTGCAGGAAGGTGCTGAGCTAGTAAATGTCAGTGGCACGGAAAAGCAAGCTGCTGGTTCCGTACTTATGAAGGTCGACAAGCAACTGCAAGGCAACACGCTGGCCGTGAGTTAGGCCAACGGAGGGCAGACGAACGCGCAAAAATGCGCTCGTCTGCCTTTCATCCTCTTTCTCCCGGAGGGCGTTAAGGTGGAGAGATGGAAACTAAGAAGAATGCGCGGGCGGTTGCGGTATTTTGTGCTGCTGCTGAAGGTGTACAGCCGGAATACAGGTCTGTCGCACAGGATCTCGGACGGCTGCTGGCGGAACGTGGCGCGGGGCTGATCTACGGCGGAGCCGACGTGGGCCTGATGGGTGCGGTTGCGGATGCGGCGCTTGCCGCTGGCGGCCATGTCGTTGGCGTCATTCCCAATGTGTTGGTCGACAAGGAAGTCGCCCACAAGGGCGTGCAGGAACTGCATGTGGTCGATACCATGCACACACGCAAACGCCTGATGGGGGATCTCGCCGATGGCTTCATTGTTCTTCCTGGTGGTTTTGGCACCCTGGAAGAACTGTTCGAGGTACTGGCCTGGCAGACGCTGAAACTGCACGCGAAACCGGTCGTGCTGCTCAATGTTGCCGGTTTCTACGACAAACTACTGGCCTTTCTTGATATCTGCGAGCAGGAAGGGATGCTGCGCGGCAATCGTGGCGCGTTGCTGGTTGCAAACGACGTGGAAGAGGCTTTGCGACTGGCCCTGCCGTAAAGCGGACACGGGTCTGCATCCGGAGCCTGGGCCGCTGCTGATCGAAGTGCGCCAGTGCGCTGTGAATTTTCTGTTTGAGCCTAAACTGTAGCGATCGGCGACGGGTGCCTTTCTCCCGGAACCTTTTGCGTTTCAAGGCAGTCATACGCGACGGGCCGGACCCCGCTTTGACCGGCAAGCATCTCGCTGACAGTTTCGAATTGATAGCCGTCTTCGCGCAGCAGCGGAACGAGGATCTTCAGGGCTCCAAGCGTTGCAGAGATATCGGGCGCAGGGTCGGTATTGCGGCCATCGTGCATACAAATGATGGCGCCCGGGACGATGCGTTCAAGTACATAGGTCGCCACCCGTTCGGCAGGCCACTCCCAGTCGTGCGCAATGACCGTCCACTGGACGCCCTGAAGGTGCAGCCAGCGTTGGGCAAGATCCAGGCCCGTCCAATGGTGGCCGAAGGGGGGCCGAAAGAGTCGAGGAGTTACGCCATGCAGATGTGTGAGCAGTGCCTGCGTTTGCGTCAATTCACTATGGATTTTGCGTAGAGAAGGAAAGCGGCGGGGTGGACCTAGGCTCGGACTGAGACTGGTATGAGACCACGCATGATTGCCAATCTCGTGCCCCTCGGCACTGACCTGCTGCGCGGTCAGAGGGTAACGTTCCGCTTGGACACCGAGCTGAAAGAAGGTCGAGAGAATACCTTCCGCTCGCAGATAGGCGAGTAACTCGGGGGTTTGCGGGCTGGGACCGTCGTCAAAGGTGAGCGCGATAGTACGCCGGTTCCCAGGGCCACGGTAGATGGAGCGGTCTGACCAGTGCGCGAGCTTGACGTGGAATTCATGGTCGATGGCGATCGCCGCAGCTGCAGCGATCGCCGTCATTCCGTTCAGCACAGGGGATAACACGCTCATAAACCAAGTATCGGCACGTGCGCCCGGAGCGGCTATTGCTCTTTCGGGCGATTACCCTGCTAGGGCTTGCGGGTAGATGTGTCAGATTGCACCAGAACTCGATGCCGCCCGAGGTACAGGTTCACCGAGGAAGGCCCGTCGGGAACAATCTGCAGTGGCCGCGGGCGCTTCAGATCCGGGTCGTTGGTGATCGGTCCCTCCGCGACCGTATGACCGCCGGGGTCCATCAGCACGAACCGATCGCCGAGGAAACCGCCGCCGTAGGCACCCGCCGGAACGGCAACGCCGCCGATGTGCAAGGGACCTTCACTGACGAGATAGAACTGGTATCTGGCCTGGACAGAGGTGGAGTAACCCGAAGTGTCCACGAGCGACACCCAGAAGATGGCACCGCCGTTGAAGTTGGTTCCCGCGGCATTGCGCAGTTGCAAGGGCGCACTTTGGCCCTGGAAGTACACGGTCGCGGGTAGCAGCGAGGAGAGCTTGTCGGCCGGGAATGGTACAGCGGCCGTGGAAGCCGGCGTGTCTTGTGCAAGCGCGGGCCTCCACACGGGCACCGGGCTAACGATCTCTGCACCAGCAAGCGAGGATGCGAGAAGGAATGGCACGGATAAGGCCGCAGTACGTAACAGACGAGAACGAAAGAGGTCTTGCATCAGGACTCCGTGGGAAGTTTAAGCACAGGCAAAGTCGACTCGCGCCAACTAGTGTGCGGGGGAGAGGCCCTTGTTTTCTGTCAGGGTGTAAAAGCCATCCAGCTTTCTGGGAGGAGTGATGGTCTCGGTATGGCCGCTCGGCCAGCGGACCTCCAGCTTGTCGATCGTGGTCGCGGTGCCGAGCCCGAAGTGAGGACGCTGGTCCGGGCTGGAGGCGAAGCTGCCCCCTGCGATAACGTCCACTCTCTGGCGAAAACCGTTGGCGGTCACCCACACAGTGGCCCCCACCGCGTCACGAGGGCTGCCCGGCTTCCCGGGTTCTGTCGCCGGCTGACCGATGAGGTGAAAGGCGATCCAGTGATTGTTGTTTTCGACGACGTTGCGCAGAACGGTGGGCGGGTCGTCCATGTTATTGATGACCACATCCATGTGACCGTCGTTGAAGAGGTCACCGTAGGCCATGCCACGCGAGGTGGCGACCTTCGCCAGTCCCGAGCCCACCACAGCCGGAACCATCTTGAGTTTGCCCGCTTCGCTGTGGAAGAGCACGGGCCGCTGCGCCCAGGTAGTGCCCCAGTTCTGCTGGTCCACCTGGGGGTACACGTGCCCGTTGACGAACATCAGGTCGAGCCAGCCGTCGTTGTCGTAATCGAAGAAATTGGTGCCCCAGCCCAGAAAGGGAATCGTGGGCTCGGCGATGCCTTCCTGGTAGGCGACGTCAGTGAAATTGCCGTCGCCGTCATTGCGATACAAGGGCTTGTAATCATCGGAGAAGGTTGTGTTGTAGACGTCGATGCGTCCGTCATGGGTGAGGTCACCGGCCGCGATGCCCATGCTGGCGGTCTCGCGGCCGCTTTCGTTCAGCGCATAGCCAGAGGCGAAGCTGGCGTCCTCGAAGGTGCCGTCGCCCTTGTTCAGGTAAAGGTAGTTCGGCGTGGAGTCGTCTGCTACGAGGAGATCGGGTTTGCCATCGCCGTTCACATCGATGAACAGCGAAGCGAGGCCGTAGTAGTGATTCTTGTCGTTCACGCCGGCGTGATCGCTGACATCGGTAAAGGTGCCATTGCCGTTGTTGTGGAACAGGTGGTCGGCTTCGCCGCGCAGGCCGCGCGGGCCGCACATGACCTTGACGCCGCGGAACTCGCAGAAGCTGGTCGCACCAGCGGCCCCGGTCTGCATGGCTTCCACGGAATCGGCGTGCACGTAGCCGGGAACGAACAGGTCCAGGTAGCCGTCGCCGTCGAAATCACCCCAGGTGGAGCCGGTCGACCAGCCGCCTACCGTCACGCCAGCCTGTTCGGCGACGTCCGTAAAGGTACCGTTGTGGTTGTTGTGGTACAGGCGACTTTTGCCGTAGTTGGAGACAAAGATGTCGGGCCAGCCGTCGTTATCGAAGTCGCCCACAATGGCGCCGAAGCCCCAGCGATCGTTGGCCACGCCCGCCTTTGCGGACACATCGGTAAAGGTGCCGTTGTGGTTGTTGTGAAAGAGCGCGGCGTGCGGCGGCGTGACTTTGCCGGTTTCCGCGGCGACGGTGGAACCGTTCACGAGATAGATGTCCAGCCAGCCGTCGTTATCGTAGTCGAGCAGCGCCACACCGGAACCGACGGTCTCAAGAATATTGCCCTTGCCCGGGGTACCCATGTGATGGGTCCAGCCGGCGAGACCCGCTGCCTGGGTTACGTCTTTGAAGATCATTGGGCCTGTGGCGACGAAGCCGCCGGCGGTGATAGGCCTGTGCTGGGCATCGAGGATCGCTGCGTGGGCCCCGGCTGTGGAAGAACCGCCGTGGGCAGGCGGCTGAGAACCTTCGACTGGGGGCTCCGCCTGATGTTCCAGGGGAGAGGGAGTCGGCGTCTGGGCGTAGGTCGCTGTTCCACAGAGACCAGCACAGAGGAAAAGCCCGCAAATAAGATCTTTCATCGCAGTTGATACTGTACCGCCGACGCTAACGCTTTTCCTGCGCGTGGGACAGCTGCAGAAGGAGTTCATCGACCACCTGCGCCGGATCCGGTGCTGGCCTTATCCGCGGGCGATGCAACGGCTGTGCCGGCTGGCGTAGAGGTCCCCGTTCCGGTGAGATCGTGGGAGTGCCAGGGCACGCTTTCATTGGCGATCTCGTTGTGCTTGCGGAGGAACTCGAGAGCGAAGGTGCTGGCCATGGGATCGTCCTTCTGATCGGCGAAGTAGGCCGCCTCCTTGGCCGCCTCTTCTTTCTTACCCAGGCGACGGTTCAGGATGGACAAGTTATAGTGCGCGGCAAGGTCATCGGGGTCAATGGCCTGCAGCGCGCCGTACTGCGCGAGTGCCTCGGGGTATTTGTGCTGCTGGTACAGCGAAAAACCAAGCTCGCGGTGGGCGTCCTTGGACTGAGGAAAGCTCTTCAGGACCTCGCTCAGGTCTGTGATGGCGAGATCAAGGTTGCCTTCGTTTCGCTCCACCAGCGCACGATAGTACAGGGCCCGCGCATTGTTGGGAGCAAGCTCCAGAGCCTTGGCCAGGTTGGGACGAGCTTCGCTGTAGCGCTCCCACTGAATCTCGACGATAGCCATATTGGTGAAGGCATCGGCGTAGTCAGGACGGAGTTTGGCGACATGACCGAAGGCCGCCAGGGAGGCCTGGTACTGCGACGCGTCCAGCAGGGCGATGCCGTAGTTATTCCAGCGCATCCACTCTTTATTCTCGTTCTCGAGCGGCGCGGTGATGGTGTTGTCGCCGACATGAATCGTGCGGCTTGTGGAGACCATATCAACGATGGGCTGGGGGTAGTGGTCCTTGCTCATCGCGAAGTCAATGAAGTGTTGATCGAAGCGCCGGTACTTGACTGTGGCCGTCAGCGTTACCGTACCCTCTGCTTGGGAGGGCATGCGGAAGGTGTAACGAACCAGCTGTGAGCGCCCGGATTGGATCGAGTTGTTGTAGGCGACAACCCGGTTGTCCCAGACCTGATGCAGGTCGTTCACGCCGCCTTTCACGTTGATCAGCCGATTGGTGAAGCTGTGGGCGCGCTCGTCAAGGTCGCCCGAGGGCTTCAGGAAGCCGCTCTCAGCCAGGACCTTGCCACTGGCCGCGTCCTTGACGGTGAAGTTCACCCAGGATTCGTACATGTCGCGCTGCTCGGGCACCAGGCTATGAGCAGCGCCCTTGTTCTGGATCACCACGTCGGCAGTCAAGCGTTCCCCGGCGGCGACCTTGTAGGGTGCGGTTCCCAGGGGAGCTACGAGGTTGTTGACATCGCCCTCGTGACCCTCGCGCTCCAGGCCGAAGACGTCCACATTCAGGACGTTGGCCTTGAGGTAGGCGATGATCTTTGCCGACTGCTCCGTGTAGCCGTAGTAGGCGGGAATCAGCGTGTTGCCGCCCATCCAGCGATGCGAGGCGAGCTTGCCGCCCTTGGCGCCGGGATCGCGGTCCGCGCCGTTGCCGGTGAGCGTCTCCCGCTGCATGTGGCAGGTCTGGCAGGTCGATACGGCGTCTTTGGTGTAGAACGGCAGCGGCGACTGTTTTGCAAAGGACGAGGCCTGCCATTCGTCATAGACGGAAAAGGCACGGAGCCATTTGTAGTCGTTTAATTGCCGGGGCAGTGCGGCCTTGTGGCAGCTGGCGCAGAACTCCGGCGTTTTGTAGAAGTCCTTCATCACCGCCTTGGAGTGGCGATCGAGGTGCGCAAGGATCTCGGCGTCGGAGACCGGACGGGTGATAGGTTGGTTGTTCTCGTCCACGAGTACGGCCGGGACGCCCATCACGTAGCTTCCTGTACCGCGCGTGGTGACCTTCTGGATGGAATGGCAGACGGTGCAGGTAATGCCGTCGGCGTCGTAAGTATGGTTGGTCGGCTTGCCGGCGGTCAGTTGCCCGGAGACGACGGCGATGGGATCGTGGCATCCCTCGCAGTGCCGCATGGGCTCGGCGCCTTTTTCGGCCTTCAGCAGCTGCACATTCCGCTGATACCAGGGGGCGCGGTTGGCGTTGGCGTGGGCCGACTCACGCCACTGTGCGGCCGAAGCCTGGTGACAGTGGCCGCAGTAGGCGGCGCTGTTGAAGTTGCCGGGCTCCACAAACTGCCCTGTGTCGGTGGTCGCATTGGAGGGCAGGAACGGGGTGCCAGCACCAAACTTGTAGGAGTAGTACGCGGCGACCTTGGACTGATAGACCTGCCGCGCATCCTTGGCAGCTTCGACCTCAGTGCCGGCGCGAACGCCCTGCTGCATACCGGTGGCCGCCAGCAGCAGGCAGATCGCCACCGCCACCAGGCAAATTATCCATCGACGAGCAGTGAAACGTGGCATCTGGACTCACAGGGCCGGACAAACAGACACCGCCGGAAAAGCTGAGTTACGACAGGGCGATGCGGCTGTTTGCGCGACCTGAAGTGTAGCGGAATGAGCGTACTTTTGACCAGCCTTCTATTCGCCTTTATTTCGCCTAAAAATGTTCCATCTTTTGGAGGATTTGCATCTACTTCTAGAGGCGGATGCGAATGGCATCTCCCCGGTAGACAGACCGCTCATGACCCACGAAGGCACGGTGGGCGAGCTTGGGAAGGCAGACATGGCAGAGCGCACGATAGAACGGGATGAACCAGTGATGGACGAGCAGGGCGAGGCACTTCGGCACGCGATGGAGCGCGCCGAACGCGCTGAAGCAGAGCTTGCAAAGCTTAAAGCCAAGAGTTCGAGCAATGTGGAGACCGCGGAGGCCGCCGGCAGCAAGGTGCACGCTGTGCCGACAGGGGACGCTGCGCCGCGAGGCACGAGCAGCACGGCCCGTCCGGACCCGAGTGGCAAGCATCTGGTCGAGCCCGGCTCCATGGATCGGGAGAAGCAGCCCGCAGCGCAGTCGCCTGAGGGGCACGCCGTGGGAGATGTTGAAGCACACGGAGTAGATGCCTTGCGCGATGACAGCATGATGGCCCACCTGCTCGACTCACTAGGACGGGGCGAGGACATCGGACACTATGGCCGGCTTACCTTTGCCATGATCGCGCGGCACTTCCTAAGTGATGATGAGGTTTTGGCGGAGTTGACCAAGGACGAGGACTTCTCCGAGGAGGATGCCCGTCAGATGCTGGTGCAGGTTGAAGGCCGGGATTACTCCCCGCCGCGCCGTGACCGCATCATGCAGTGGCAATCCGAGCAGGAGTTCGCCATCATCCCGAATCCGGACGATCCGGACTGCGGCAACGTCTACAAAAGCCTGCGCTTCCCCAAGGAGACGTACAGTCACATCGGCCATTACCAGGATAAGAAGTCGCACAGCTAGACCTTGAAGAGCTAAGCCGGTTGCGGGTGTCGGCGATACGGCACCCGCAACGAAACGTAGAATGAAATGATGCCATTCCGGGCCATTCCGCACCTGCATTACCTTTGGCTCGTGGCGGCCTCCACTCTTGCGGGCATCATGAATGCGATGGCCGGCGGTGGCTCGTTCATCTCGTTTCCCGCGATGCTGGGGATGGGCGTGGCTCCCGTGCAGGCCAATGCCACTAACACCGTTGCCTTGTGGCCAGGGCAGCTGACGTCGCTTTTCACCCTTCGTGGGGATGTGCGGCGGGACCTGTTGCCGACTGTGCTGATCACCTGCATGGTGGGCGGCATCATCGGGGCGGAGGTGCTGCTGCACACCAGGCAGACTACCTTTCTGCACCTGATCCCGTGGTTGATCCTCGGGGGCACACTCATCTTCGGTATCTCCGGGCCTGTATCCAAATGGCTGCGCCGGCGCGCGGGCTATTCACGCGCGGAGCATGAGCGTCCCATTCCCCTATGGCCCCTCGCACTGGCGCTTTTCCCGGTCACGTTCTACATCGGCTATTTCGGGGCGGGTGGCGGCTTTCTGGTGATGACGATCCTGGCGCTGTTTGGCATGGAAGAGATGCACGCCCTGAATGCGATGAAGGTCGTCGCTGCGTGCGCCTCCAATCTCTGCGCGATCTTTACCTTCATTCTGCAGGGCGCGATTGAGTGGAGATACTGCGTCGTGAGTATGTTTTTTGCTGCCGCGGGTGGATGGGTCGGGGCACGTTTTGCGCGCCGGGTAAACGGCGATCTGCTGCGAGGCATTGTGGTAGCAACTGGCTGCGTCATTGCCGGCTATTTCTTCTGGCGGCAAGCGTAAGGCAAGGGCAGCACCGAAGCCCTGAAGGGAAACAACCATGAGTCATGATGGAGTTCGTTTTGTCAGCGCCGAGGAAGCTGCTGCCGATCGCGCCCGAGAACAACGGCGCCTCTCCGGCGAGGCATTGCGCCCCGCCAGGATTCGCGTCGATAAGACCGGGGGGACCGGCATGAGTATTGAGTGGCGTGATGGCCACCAGAATCACTGGAGCTTCCGCTGGTTGCGCGATGCGTGCCCCTGCGCCGTGTGCCATGAGGCCCGGGAGAAGGAAGGCCGCGCGCCTGGCGTGGGTAAGCCCAAGCCGAAGACGCTGCTGCCCCTGTACGAGGCGCCCGTATTGCCCAGGGAGGTTGAACCCGTGGGCAGGTACGCGCTGAAGTTCATCTGGAACGACGGGCACGAGGCAGGGGTGTACTCGTGGGACTACCTGCGCAACGTATGCGACGAGGAACAGCGGCTGCAGGCTGCCGCGGCTAAGCCACCGGCAGCTCTGGCGTAGCGGCGAGCAGCTGTTGTGTGTAGGCCTCACGCGGGTGCTCGCACACCTGCTGCCAGGTGCCTTCCTCGACGAGCCGGCCACGCTGCAGCACCGTCACGCGATGACACAGGTAACGCACCAGCGGCATGGAATGCGAGATAAACAGGCAGGTCAGGCCGTGGCGTGCCTGCAGATCACGCAGCAGGTTGATGACCTGTGCTCCCACGGAGACGTCCAGCGCACTCACTGGCTCATCGAGCACCAGAAACTCCGGCCGCAGCGCCAGGGCGCGTGCAATATTGATGCGCTGCCGCTGGCCGCCGGAGAACGCATGCGGGTAGCGGGACAGCGCGGAGGCCTCGAGACCTACCTCGGCGAGCATCGCGCGCAATCGTGCGTCGAGACCCTCGGCCGGGCGCTCACCGTGAATCTTGAACGGCTCGGACAAGGCCTGGCGCACGGTCATACGCGGATCGAGTGCGGCGTAGGGGTCCTGAAAGACAATGGCCAGCTTGCGGCGCAGGGAGCGCATCGAGCGCGGTGAGATGCGCAGCAAATTATGAGAAACAGCTTGTCCCTTTTCGTCCTGTGAGTGATAAGTGACCTCGCCGGCTGATGGCTCGATCAGTCGCAGGATCATGCGGGCAACCGTGCTTTTGCCGGAGCCGGATTCACCGACCAGACCAAGGGTCTCTCCGCGCCACAAGGTCAGCGAGACGTCATCCACCACACGTGACGCGCCATACTGCTTCACCAATCCCCGTGCCTCCAGGAGCGGCAAAACGGATTCGTCGTCCTTGGTCCCGGGGCTCACTGGACCAGACTACCGAAGCTAGGTCGTTTCACTGAAGACCAGCTTCCAGCCGCCGTCCGTCTTCTCGAAGATCTCGGTGAAGTTGCCTTCTGCATCACCGCCGCTCTTGCGCGGCCGGACCAGCTTGTAGTGGCCGAGCGCCATGGCGAAGCTTGAGCCGAGCTCGCGCACTTCCACGGAGCTCTGTTCCAGCGTGCCCATGATGTCCTTGCTGGGGAAGCTGGTGTGGTACGCCGAGCGGATCGCGTTCAGCCCGCGGACAGGTCCGTTCAGGATCGCTTCCGTATCCGGAGCGTCCTTGTAAAACGCCAGGTAGCTGTCCAGATCACCCTTGTTCCAGGCGTTCTCCTGCGCGATCACGACCTTGGTGACATCCAGCTGTTGCCGGCTGGCGGTGTACAGCTGTCCGTTGGTCTGGCAAAAGGCCAGCTGGCCACACACAGCGAAAAGCCCAAGCAGAGCCGAAGTGCCGCGCATCGTAGAGGGATCCCCTTGTGAAGTCACATCCTACAACGTGCATGTTGCCCGGGTAAAAAGCCCCGGCGAGCTTACTTCTTTGGGGACACCAGCGCTGTCGTGTCGTCGCGCACAATCCTCCAGCCGTCGGTTGTTTTTTCCAGCACCAGCAGAAAGTAGCCAAGGGCATCGCCGCCGCCCTTCGCCGTGCGCTGCAGGTGGAAATGGCCGGTGGCGGTCGCGAAATGTTCGTCGAGCGGCTGCACGGCGAGCTCGGTGAAGCTCAGGATCCCCATTGCTTCGCGGGTGGGATAGTGCGCCTTGTAGCCGGCCAGCATGCCCGCATAGCCGTGCTCGATCGTGCGGCCAAGGAACAGGATGTCCGGCGAGTTCTTGTACCCGGCGGCAAAGGCGTCCAGATCGCCGCGGTTCCAGTCGGAGGCCTGCCGCTCGAGCAGGGACGTGATGGAGGCTGTCTCCTCCTGCGCTGCGAAAGCGACGGGCGAAAGGGCGAGCAGAGAGGCAAGCAGAGAGGCAAGCAGCAAGGGGCGAAGAGGCCGCATGGCGATCCTTTTGAAGCGGGGGTAGCCCCAGTGTAGCGTCCCGGCGGAACTAGAATTGACGGTATGGGGACGAGACAGGTTCACGCGGTGTGCACGCACGACTGCCCGGATTCCTGCGGCGTGCTGGTGACCGTGGATGAGCTCACCGGACGCGCGACCAAGTTGGCTGGCGACCCCGCGCATCCGGTGACGCGCGGCTTTTTGTGCGGCAAGGTGGCCCGCTACCTAGAGCGGGTGTACTCGCCCGAGCGCCTGCTCTATCCCATGCGGCGTAGGGCCGGTTTCACCAAGGGACCATTGGAACAGGGCCGTGAGGCCGAAGCCTTCGAGCAGATCTCCTGGGATGACGCACTGGGCGAGATCGCCGCCCGGCTGCAACGCATCAGCGACGAACATGGGCCGGAGAGCGTTCTTCCCTACAGCTATGCGGGCACGATCGGGCAGCTGGGGTATGGCTCGATGGACCGCCGGTTCTTTCACCGGCTGGGCGCCTCGCAGCTGGACCGCACCATCTGCGCGAGTGCGGGCACGGCTGCGCTGAACAGCGTGTACGGCACGCGGCTTGGCACGGCACCACAGGACTTTGCCCATGCCGGCCTGGTGATCGCATGGGGTGCGAACATCCATGGCAACAATATCCACCTTTGGCCTTTTATCGAGCAGGCGCGGCGCAGCGGCGCGAAGCTGATCGTGATCGACCCGTACAAGACGCGCACCGCGGCGTTAGCTGACGAGTGGCTCGCGATTCGGCCCGGAACGGACGGACTGCTGGCATTAGCCCTCATGCAGGTGCTGTTCCGCGAAGGCCTGGAGGATCGAGCGTATCTGGAGGCATGCGTCGGTGACTGGCGGCAGCTGCGGGCCCATGCGCTAAAGCCGGAGCACAGCCCCGAACGCGCGGCCGAAGTCACAGGCATCGCGGCGGAGACCATCGAGCGGTTGGCACGGGCTTATGGGCAAGCCGGGCGCAATGGCCGCAGGCCGGCGGCCATTCGCATGAACTACGGCATCCAGCGCAGCGAAAACGGAGGCACGGCGGCGCGCGCTGTTGCGATGCTGCCGTTAATTACGGGTTCATGGCAGATGCGCGGCGGCGGCCTGTTGCTCTCTGCGTCCGGGGCGTTTGCGTTCAATGCTGCCGCGCTGCATATGCCGGAGCTGATGCAGGCCAGCCCGCTGCAGCGCACCGCGCGAACGGTCAATATGAGCCAACTGGGCCATGCCTTGACGGAGCTGCGCGATCCACCGGTGAAGGCGCTCTTTGTGTATAACTGCAACGCCGCGGCAGTCGCGCCGGACTCGAACCGTGTGCTCGCCGGGCTGCGCCGCCCCGACCTGTTCACTGTCGTGCATGAGCAGTTCTTTACGGACACAACGGACTATGCCGATCTTGTGCTGCCGGCGACGACCTTCCTGGAGCACAAGGAGGTCATGGGTGCTTACGGCCACTACTTTGCGCAGATCTCCGAGCAGGCTATCGCCCCGCCCGGCGAGGCACGGTCGAACGTCTGGCTGTTCAGCTCGCTGGCCCAGCGAATGGGCTTCGACGAAGCGGCGTTTCGGGATACCGATGATGACCTCATCGAGCAGGCGCTGGCTTCACCGAACCCCTGGTTTCAGGGCATAACCCGGGAGGCGCTGGAGGCCGAAAAACACATTCCTCTGGCGATGCCGCAGGATGAAGAGGGTCAGACCCTGCCGTTTCGCGACGCAAGCTGGTTCCGCACCGCCTCCGGCAAGGCCAACGTGCTGCCGTTGCCTGAGTGGATCGCCCCTGCGGAGTCGCGGGCGATGACTCAGCCTGCGATCCTGAGCGACCCCATCCATGCGCCCACGTCGTCGAAGCCCTTCCCGCTGGAGTTCCTGCCGCGCAAGGCCGACAACTACATGAATACGACCTTCGCCAATCTGCCCGGACACCAGACCATGGAGCGGCGCACAGCCGGCGTGCTGGAGATGCACAACTACGACGCCCAGGCGCGTGGCATCGCGACGGGTGATGCGGTCGAGGTCTTCAATGCGCGGGGCCGGATCGAACTGGTCGCACGCATCGGAGGAAGTGTCACCCAGGGCGCGGTGGCCGCGCGGCTCGACTGGCAGAAGCTCTCGCCCGAGGGCAACAATGTGAATGCGCTGACAAGCCAGCGGCTGACGGACATCGGCGGGGGAGCGACGTTTTACTCCACGTTGGTTGAGGTGCGCCGGGCGCATCCGATGGCCGCCGATTAGGCTCGCTTAACGTGGCTGCCTATGTAAGACTGCTTTCGCCTGCCAACGCGCTCTAAGTTGTAGCGTCAACAGGACAGCAGTTCTGACACGTTGAAGGAGCCCCATGCGCATTCTTCCGCTAGCTGCCTTTTTGCTCGTAACTTCCCTCTCCTCCGCTGAGACCTTGGTTGGAAGCTCGCCGCAGGTGGGCGATCCTGTCCACTTTTCCATGTCGAAACATGGACTCAAGAGTCTTCTCGAAGCTGGCACTCTCGAAAGCCGGGCGAGCCAGCCAATTGTGAGTTACCGCATCGGGTGGGCGCTCTCTAAGGACGGTAAGGTGAGTCTCCACGAGGGGCCATGGATGAATGTACCGGCTGGCGTCGAGCCGGGCGCCAAGACAGATGTTCCGGATCAGGCTGTGCCCTTCGATACGGCGGCACAGCGTTATCTCTTCTACATCTCCGAGGTGACCTACGCCGATGGGACGCGTTGGTCGGCCGAGGCGACTCCATTGATCGAGCAGGCCAAAGGTCACTAACGGGAATCACTCGCCCAAAGCGGGTCGAATCTCTGCACTCGGATGCGGCTCATTGCCGCGGGGTCTCTGTATGGGATCGGGCATACCCCCCGGTCCAGGCAAGGGTTGGTCCGGAGCAAACTCATTGTCGCCCTCCGGTGTGGCTTCCACATCGGATCGAACGTCCGCCACGGTATCGGGTACTTCAACAGGGCTTACAGGATAGTTGCTCATTCTTTGCCGCTCCCGGCATCGTCCATCGCTTCAGAACTTTGTATTTCGGCATCCTCGGCAGGTGAATCCACGCCGACTTCGGGCCGATCATAGCTGGGCGGAACGCCGGAGATGCGGCCATCCACCTCCACGTTGTCAGCAGGCGGTACAGTCTCGTCCCCGGTAAACTCACCCGGCCCATCTGCGGCAGCCGTGGTGTGCTCCGCATTGACCTCATCGGCATCGTCATCCGGTATGCCATCAGCCTGCGCGGCATGCTCGTTGCGCATGGGCTCCACGTCACGCGGGGCATCGCCGACCGCGGGTCCGGGCTTTATCTGGTCCAGCGTCTCTGCCATGGGGATCTCCTCCTGCACGGCCTCATTCAGCTCGGAGGCCATCCGCTCAAATTCTTCGATGCCCGGAAGTTCATTCACGTCCTTGAGCCCGAAGCGCAGCAAAAACTCTTTTGTCGTCTTATAAAGGATTGGTCGGCCGATCACCTGCTTGCGTCCCGCCGTGGCCACCAGTTTGCGCCCTAACAAGCTGCCCAGTACGCCACCCGAGTCCACACCGCGGATCTCGGAGACCTCCGGAGACGTCACAGGCTGCTTGTAGGCAACCACCGCCAGCGTCTCCAGCGCCTGCAGGCTGAGCTTCAGCGGAGGCTTCAACAGCCGCACAAAGCCGCGCACCGCGTCGTGGTACTCCGGCTTGGTGGCGAAGCGGAACCCGCCGGCCACCTCGCGGATCTCCAGCCCGCGATCCTCTCGGGAGTACTCCGCGATCAGCTCGTCAAGTAGCGAACGCATGTACTCCCGCAGCCGTCGGTCGCGTGCTCGGAGCTCAGCGGTTGTGGGTTCCCGTGCGGCGGTATCGTCCCCATCCTGCGCTGGAAGGTCATCCTCCTGCACTGCGGAATCAGGCTCGAGGTGCCCAGCCAGTTCAGATAATTCGGCCTCGGGTATGGCGACTGGGGGGAAGGCCTCGGTGCCCAGCGTCTCCGCGTTCAGAGCATCCTGATCGACGTCCTCGTCCTCTTGGGAAAGGGGAGCGTCGGAGGAAGCTTCAGGCAACGCCAGCCGGCCCTGCCGGGCATCGGCGGCATCGAGCTCCAGCTGCGCCTCCCCGCCCAGCAGCCCCGTCAACTGCGCCAGGGTCACCGGCTCCTCGGAGGCGTAGATGACCGCTTCGATCTTGGCCTTCAGACTCATCGCGTGCAGCGCACAGTGTACCAAGCGGGGGATTGGCGTCCGCAGCGCTCATCTGCAGGGCCAGCGCGAGGCGTTAGTGCCCGCCAGCGATCGTGTTAAAGAGCCAGAACAGCGAGCCGGACAATAACGCCGCTGCCGGCAGGGTGAACACCCAGGCCATGGCGATGTTGCGCACCGTGGACATCTGCAAGCCACTACCGTTGGCCATCATCGTGCCTGCGACACCCGAGCTCAACACATGGGTCGTGCTGACGGGCAGGCCGATCTTGTCGAAGCCGTAGATGGTGCACATCGCCATCAACTCGGCCGCTGCGCCCTGCGCGTAGGTAAGGTGTGTCTTGCCGATCTTTTCACCCACCGTGACCACAATGCGCTTCCAGCCGATCATCGTGCCAAGCCCCAGGGACAACGCCACGGCCACCTTCACCCAGGTCGGAATGAACTTGGTGGA
Source organism: uncultured Acidobacteriaceae bacterium (assembly GCA_964247615.1). Taxonomy (GTDB): domain Bacteria; phylum Acidobacteriota; class Terriglobia; order Terriglobales; family Acidobacteriaceae; genus Granulicella. The sequence goes on along the minus strand of CAXTVC010000040.1, from coordinate 9,946 downwards.
TTTGTCCAGGAAGCCCTTGTAATTGGCAATAATCTTGGTGTCACCTGCGGCGATCGTGGGACCGAACTTCGGGATTAGCCGGAACGTCTCGCTCACCATATACATCTGGTTGCGGACGTTGGCCTGCATCTCCGCCGGGACATTACCCAGCGATCCATAGCTGACAGCCTCGTTGCGGATGTTGTTCACCATCTGCTCAAGGGCGGCAGTCGTCTGTGGCTGGTACTTGTGGTCGGAGATGAAGCGCTCGAGCTCAGGCCCAGGATCGCCCAGTGCAGGCGCACCCTGCTCATATTTCTGCAGCACGCCGGCCACTTGCGTAGAGACTGCGGCAAAGGTCGTCACGGAGCCACGATCCACCGTATGGTTCAATGCGTAGGCGGTCGGCACCGTGCCCACCAGGATCAGCATGATGAGGCCCATGCCTTTCTGGCCGTCGTTGGATCCATGGGCAAAGCTGACGCCGGTGCAGGTGAGCACCAGCAGCGCGCGGATGTAGAACGGCGGTGGCTCCGTGCCTTCCGGGGCCTTGTACAGGCGGGGATCCTTGAGCAGGTGCTTGAAGACAAAGAAGAGGGCCATGGCGCCGAAGAAGCCGATCAGCGGAGAAAAGATGAGCGCCTTGAAGACCTTGGTGACCTGCTCCCAATCCACACCGCTGGTGCCCGTACGTGCATGCAGGAACTGATTTGCCAGACCCACACCCAGAACCGAGCCAATCATCGTGTGCGAGCTGGATGCCGGCAGCCCCTTGTACCAGGTGCCCAGGTTCCAAAGGATCGCGGCAATCAGCAGGGCAAAGACCATCGAAAAGCCCGAGCCCGAGCTGACCTTCAGGATCAGCTCCACGGGCAGCAGCGCCACGATGGCATAGGCCACTGCGCCCGAGCTGGTGAGCACGCCGATGAAGTTCCATATGCCTGACCACGCGACGGCCAGGTGCGGCTCCAGCGAATGCGTATAGATCACCGTGGCCACGGCGTTCGCGGTGTCATGGAAGCCGTTGACGAACTCGAAGGCAAGTGCGATGAGCAGCGCAGTGCCCAGCAAGATGTACGGGAAGATCGACGCGTTATGAACAACGGACAGATCTTTTGTCAGACGTGTTGCTATGTAGATGACGCCGCCCACAAGCATCGCAATGAAGGCAATCATGCCCCATTTGCCGGCGGGATTCGCCGACATCTTCTGATCGAGGACGGAGCCTTGCGAGGTTGCTGCAAGAACGGAAGGGTCGGTCGCGGATGTGGACATGGGTGATTGCTCTTACCGGCTTAGGATGTGGTGCGTTGCCCTCAGCCTAGGCCCGGGTCCCATGTGTCCGAATGAACGCCCGATGAACATTGCGGACAGCATTGGCCTGATTGCCTCAGAAACGAGGCAACATCCTGCAACCCATGAGCAATACGGCTCACCTGAACGTTGTAGAGAGTGTTATCGCAGCCTGGGGAAATGCGTAAGAACAAAGACCAACGCCAAGCCCTCAAAGAACGCCAGGGTACGCCACGGCACCCGTTGCGTCCGTCGCGCCCTTTAGCGTTGGTCTTTGCACCTAAACGCCCGGCACCTGCGCATAAGCAGAATCCCAGTGCGCCAGCAGCCAATGCAATACCGTGCTGCCGCACAGCCAGGCAGACTCCACGGCTACATGCGTGCCGATATACGGCGCGCTGACACTCTCCACCGAGGTATGCCCGGGCCGCGGCTGGGAGTAATTGCTGCCCGTGCGCAGGACCATCACGCGTCGCGGATCGACACGGTGCATGGCGCCCAGGCGGTTCACGGCCTCCAGAAAGCCCGAGTCTTCCATCTCCGTCATCACGAAATTGCCCTCCCCGGCAGTCCACAGCCGCACCCAGTCGTTGGCGTAGCGCGTGGAGGTCGGGCCATGCCAGTACTCGTCAGCGGCAAAGGTGTCGCCGAGCAGAACGAACGGCGGTCGCTGCGCGTTGGGATAGCCGGTCATGCCGGCACGAAAAGCGGCAACCTTGGGATCGTCCAGCAGCTTCAGATCCTTGGTCTGCGCATAGGCCCACTCCGCCAGTGAAGCGTTGAGCGGGTAGAGGTTTGATCTCATGGCGGCATGGGCCGGAGCGACGGCCGGGTTGGGTGCCTGCGCGCCCAGCGGAAACCAGCCGTATGGCCAATCCGTTGGCGCGTCATGCGGATCGATGTAGCGCGTCACGTCGCCCACGGCGAAGCGCGCCCAGGCCGCCGATCCGATCGAAGCATCCTCAGGATCCACGCCGGCGATGCCGTTGATCAGCACGTAGGCATGGGTCAGGTCAAAGCGTGGATCAAGCCCCAGTGCCATCATGCTGGCGGTCGCATTCACCAACGTGGTGCCGCTGACCATGCCCAGCACCGTGTGTTCGTGGTTGGTCCGTAACGGGTGCGTGCCGCCCGGAAAAGCGACAGTCTCATCGAGGTGCTCGCGCTCTACCCAGAGCTGAAACTCGCCGGGGATGTCTCCCGTGTCGTTGCCGATTTCAAAGGTCGTGACAATAACGGCGCGGACCGGCCAGGGTCTTGTAGAGGGTGCGTCCTGGGCCAGGGCCAGGGTGGCAAGGGCAAGGAGGCAGAGCGCGGAAAGCGACTCGACAAAGCGTATCAAACGTGTTTCCTCGGTAAAACCTCAGGTTACAGGGATGCGTTTGGGGGGAGGCTTAGTCCCAGTCATCTCGGATCTGATTGTTGTCCGTCATGACCTCGTCAAAGTGGTCGGTTTTCTTCAGCAGGATGTCGCCAAAGCTCTCTACCTGTCGCAACAGCACAGCCTGCAGCCGCACCAACTCCAGCATGGCAAGAAAGGTACAGATCAGCCCGCGTTCCGAGCGCACACTGCGCAGCACACGTCGGAGGCTGATCGGCCGGTCTTCCAAAAGTAGTCGGCGCTTCACGTAGTCGATCATCTGCGCGACAGTGACGGCATCCTCGTCGATACGGTGCACGGGGCGCTCACGCAACCGATCCATCACTTCACGGAAGACCCGGATCAGGTCGGTTGTATCGGCGGCAATCTCGCGTTCGCCGTCGAGCGTGGCTTCGCCATCATCGTTCAGAAAACGCCTGAGCCCGGGCTGCGTCCAGGTTGCGGCTTCGATCTGCTGTTTCTGCTGGAGCATCTGGGCGGCGGCCTTGAAGCGCTCATGCTCCAGCAGACGTTCCACCAGCTCGCGGCGTGGATCGTCCACATCGAGCGAGCCCTGTGGCTCGGTCGGCTCACGCGGCAGCAGCATGCGGCTCTTCACGTGAATCAGCAGGGAGGCTGTGTAAACGAAATCGCCGGCAGTATCCACGTCCTTTGCCTGCAGGTGGCGGGTGTACTCCAGGAACTGCGCCGTGATGCGCGCCATGGGGATGTCGTAGATGTCGATGTTCTGCTTGCGGATCAGGTCAAGCAGCAGGTCGAACGGACCGGTGTAAACCGTGCCGATCGCCACGGAAAACGGCGACTGCGAGGCATCCTCCGGCTCGGATTTCCGGGAGCGCTTGGCCTCGGGCGGGGGCGGCGGTGTGGGCGGGTGCTGCAGGGCAAACGCCTGTGCCGTTGCGTCTGCTAGGGCACCGTCGCGTGGCGCTTGCCCAGGGGCCGCCGTGGCTATCGCGTCGCGTTCTGTCTCTTCCGCCAAGCCCCTACCCTCACGCGTTGAAACTAAAGGCCCATCGCGGCCTGAACCTCGCCCAGCGTCTCGCGTACCCGCTTGGTCGCACGCTCGCGGCCGTTGGCCAGCACATCCTTGATCACTTGCGGCCGCTTTTCCAGGTCTCGGCGGTGTGTCTGGATCGGCGCAATGGCCTGCACAATCGCGTCCGAGCACCAGCTCTTGCATTCAATGCAGCCGATGGCGGCCGTCGTGCAACCGTCATAGACCTTGGCCAGGGTTTCCGCGTTCGAAAACACCTTGTGCAGATCGCCCACCGGGCACACGTCCGGGTTGCCGGGGTCGGTGCGGTGCACACGGGCCGGATCGGTCACCATGACCTTCAGTTTGGCGCGCAGATCGGCCTCAGGCTCCGACAGCATGATGTGATTGCCGTAGCTCTTGGACATCTTGCGCCCATCCAGTCCGGGCAGCTTGGGGCTGGGCGTGAGCAGCACCTGCGGTTCGGGCAGGATGTTGCGGCGGCCAAAGCCCGTCAGCTTTTTGGTTCCCTGTGCGGCCTCATACAGTTGGTGGTTGCTGAAGTCCGTACGCGTGGAGTCCTTAGGTTCGCCGGCGTTTTTTCGGGCCTTTTCCAGGATCGCGCCCATTTCCCACGGCTTGGCCTCGGGTGAAAGGTGAAACTCGCCGGGGTACAGGTCGTTGAAGCGCCGGGCGACCTCGCGGGTCAGCTCCACGTGCGCCACCTGGTCAGCGCCCACAGGCACAAAGTCCGGCTTATAGAGCAGGATGTCCGCCGATTGCAGCAGCGGATAGCCCAGAAAACCATAGGTGTTCAGGTCTTTTTCAGAGAGCTGCGCCTGCTGATCCTTGAAGGTGGGCACGCGCTCCAGCCAGCCCAGCGGCGTGAACATGCCGAAGAGCGTGGTCAGCCGGTCATGCTCCAGGATGTCTGACTGCCGAAAGATGACGCAGCGGCCAGGGTCCAGGCCCGCCGACAGAAAATCCAGTGCGATCTCGAAGCTGTTTTCGCGCAGCCGGCTAGGGTCGGCGTAGTCGGTGGTCAGCGCATGTAGATCGGCGATAAAAAAGTAGCAGTCGTACTCGTTCTGCAACTGCACCCAGTTGTGCAGGGCGCCCATGTAGTTGCCGAGGTGGAGCTTGCCGGTGGGTCGCATGCCGCTGAGAACGCGCGGGCGCGGGCTGGATCGTTGGGTCAAAAGGCTCATTTCCGTTGGCCTTCAGAATACATCCTGACCAGCCGTGCATCCCGCGGCCAGGAGCAACTACCAACGCAGAGCCCGCAACGAACGCCAAGTTCCGCCACGGCAGCCTTTGCGTCCGCTGCGTCCTTAGCGTTGGTCTTTAAAGGCTGTAAAGCAGCCGATCAAACAACGCCAGCACAGGCGTAAAGATCGTCAGAATGATCCCAAAACCAAAGAACATGAACCCGAACATCAGCCATAGGCTGTACCGCTCATACGCTTTCGCGGCGTTGTAGGGCAGGTAGTAGACCAGGATCTTGCCACCATCCAGAAAGGGCAGCGGCACCAGGTTAAACACGCACAGCAGCAGATTCACCAGGATGCCGAAATAGAAGAACAGCACCAGCGGAAAGATCTGCGGCAACCCCGGCGGAACATAGTCCAGCGCCCGCAGGGTCAGTGCATTGGCGATCAGAAATGAGCTTTGCGCCGCCATAGGATTTGCGTGCTTCACGATAACCAGTGCGATCAGGCAGACCAGAGCCGCACCAACCTGCGCGATGGGGCCGGCCAGTGTGGCCGTGATCTCGTCCTTGGGGCGACGGAAGTTGCGGCTCAGCATCGGCACCGGCTTGCCCCAGCCCAGCACCAGCGGCGACCGCCAGATAAAGATCAGTGGCCACAGGGCGGTGCCGAAGAAGTCAAAATGCGGCAGGGGGTTCAGTGTCAGTCGCCCGGAAAGCCGGGCGGTGGCATCACCCAGCCGGTTCGCCATCCACGCCTGCGCCGCATCATGCAGCGAGATCGACAGAACCATCACAACCAACTCAAAAACGACCAGGGCCAGGACCAACGGAGAAAACGGCATACGCCTCCAGCTTACCGGAGCAGCCGTTGCCGGCCTACCCGGGCCGTTGCTGTCCTACTCGATCGCAAACACCGCGTAGACCGTGGCAGAGGTCTCAATCTGCTGCGGATTCAGCGACAGCGGCGGGGCAGCCTTCCGGTCCATGACCATCATGCGCGCCACGGGCATCGGCCCCGGTCCAGCGTTAACCTCGTTGCTGGCGTAAAGCAGCGTGCCCAGCTTCACATTCAGGCCGGTTGCCATCGCCTGTGCCTGGGTGCGCGCCCGCTGGATCGCCTTGGTTGCCGCAGTAGCCTGGGCAGCATTCGCGTCACGCAGGCTCCACTCAATCTGCCCGGAGTCATTTGCGCCGGCATGTACCGCGACGTCCAGCGCGCGGTTGGCGTCCTTGGCCTCCACGCGTACCGTCCAGCTCTGGCGAATGGTGAAAGTCCTGGCGGTGCGCTTGTCGGCAGTCATGGGCTTCAGCGTTCCCTCATCGGTGGCCGAAAGGCTCTGGTCCTGGCTCTCGATCGAGGCTTCTGCAACCCCGGCATCCAGCAGCGCTTTCTTGATCGCATTGGAGGCCTGGCTGCCTGTCGCGTAGGCGGCCTCTCGGTCAGGCCCGTACAGCACATAGCCGACGTGCACCACCGCGGTATCAGCCTGCGCGGTAAAGCGATCGGTCGCGGTAATGGCTATGGAGCGTGTGTCTTTGCCAATCATCGGGTTGCCTCGATTCTCCTGCGCGTGGCTGGCCTGCGTAAATGCAGCACCCAAGCAAAGCGCGGTCAGTACAACTCTTGCCTGTTTCACGTTTTCTCCTCCGGGCTTCCGACAATCTCTTCCAGCTTGCGCTTATGCTTTTCCGGCCCGTGCTCTTCCTTGCTGCGCCGGTCCGGGATTGGCACACTCGGTGGCGGCGTGCCCAGCCGTTCACGGGCGTTCGCCTTTACGGCTTTGGTCACAGAGAACACATCGTTTTTCTTTTTCTTCGCAGCCATCACGCCCTCTGCGCAAGCCTGACGCCATCGCGTGTGCACGGTCAAGCACAATCGCCCACGCGGCCCAGTGTTCCGTGGCTCGATGCATCCTAATGGTGGAAGAAGGAGGCCCATTTGAACGTCGCATCTACCGAATCCGTTCTTCGGGCTCTGTACGGTTACTTTTTCCTGGTCCTGATCGTACGCATCGTGGGTCGCCGGCCAGGCAAGCAGTTAACCCCATTTGAGTTCATCCTGATCTTTTTTCTTGGTGGGCTCATGCTCACCACGATCGTAGCGAATGAAGAATCGTTGACCAACGCCTTCTGTCAGATCATCGCGGTAGCCTTCGCGCATCTGTGTCTCGCAACCCTGAGGCGGCGTTCCGATCGGGTTGCCAGGATTCTGGATGGCACCCCGCTCATCCTTTTGGAAAGCAACACCTGGCGAGCTCACACCATGCAGGCCATGCGCATTCAAAGTGATGACGTGATGGAAAAGGCTCGCGATCAAGGCCTGAAAACGTTGGAAGATATCGAAACCGCTGTGCTGGAACGCAACGGTGAGATCAGCATCCTTCCAAGAGAAGAGCAGTAACTCACCTGTTTAACCCGTTGTACTTGAGACTTCTTACTCCATGTCTACAGTTACAGAAGAGAAAGCCGTTGGCGATGATGTACCCAAAGTAGATGGGGTCGTCGCTGTTGGGGAAGATCTAGCTTTTCAACGCCGGTGGTGGCGCTTTGAACGTGCTATCTGGATCGTCTTTATCCTGATCCTCGTCGCCGACCTTGCTGGCCTGTTAGGGCGCGGACCTCTGGCCAACGCTAGTCGACAAACGTCCGACGGCGTCTTGCGGGTGAAATATGAGCGCGTGATGCGAGAAAACACTGCCTCCATCATGACTTTGTTGCCTGCTGATGCAGCGATTCATAACGGCAAATTGCAGATCTTCGTCTCAGACAGCCTCGTGAAGCAGTTCGGGGCGCAGCGCATCATCCCTCAACCTGAGACCACAACGGTGGGCAACGGCGGCCTGACATATACCTTTCCGGCCACCGCGACGCCCATGACCATGCAAATTGAACTCAAGCCGTCCTTTATCGGTCCTCACACGTTTCACATCGGCATACCCGGGGGCGAGGTCATCACCGCCAAGTCCCTGGTCCTGCCTTAGGGGCCATTTATGGGAACCATTCTTCACGCAGTGGCCGGCTACTTCTTTCTCATGCTCGTGGTGCGCGTCCTCAGCCGACGTCCCGGTGGTCAGCTCACCATGAGTGACTTCGTACTGGTGTTTCTGATGGGCGGCGTCATCATCTTCTCCACGGTGGGCGAGGACCGTTCCCTCACGAACTGTACCTGCGCGGTCATCACAATAGGCCTGCTGCACCGCACAGTTTCGTGGGCCAAGACGAAGTCTTCTCGCCTCGGAGCGCTTGTCGATGGCACCCCCCTTGTGCTGATGAGGCAAGGCCAGATCGATAACGACATCATGTACGGCATGCATATAAATCGAGCCGATCTGGAAGCAGCCGCGCGCCTGAAAGGAATACCCAGCCTGGACAAAGTGGACTATGCCATTCTCGAGCGTAATGGTGGCATCAGCATCATTGAGAGCGAAGACGGCAGCAAGTAAGTTCACTGTCTTTGCCTGCGACCACGGAACTGCCTCTGAGGAGCCAGCACACAATGTCGACCGAGCACAACTTCCGCGCCGCAAGTGAGACGGCCCCCAAGTCCATCAGCACGGACATCCCGCAGCGTATGGACCGCCTACCCTGGTCGCGCTGGCACGCCCGCATCATCACGGCGCTCGGTACCTCGTGGCTGCTGGACGGGCTCGAGGTTACGCTGGTCGGCTCCCTGTCTGGCATCCTTGAAAGCAAGGCCGGCCTCGGTCTCACCGACACCCAGGTCACAGCCTCGGCCACCACGTACCTCATCGGCGCCGTGCTGGGCGCTCTGCTCTTTGGCTATCTCACAGATCGCCTGGGCCGCCGCAAGCTGTTTCTGGTCACGCTCGCAACCTATTCGATTGCCACAGTTGCCAGCGCCTTCTCGTGGGGCTTTGGTCCGTTTGCGCTGTTTCGTTTCTTCACCGGCGTCGGCATCGGCGGCGAGTACGCGGCGATCAATTCCGCTGTTGATGAATTGATCCCGGGCAAGGTACGCGGCGTCACAGACCTGGTGGTCAACGGGACCTTCTGGGTCGGTGCGACGGTTGGCGGCTTCGTCGCGATGTTCCTGCTAGCCGGCCATGGTCTCGCGCCCGACCGTGGCTGGCGCTACGCCTTTGGTATCGGTGGCGCGCTGGGCTTCGGCGTGCTCGTGCTGCGCCTCTTCGTTCCAGAGAGCCCACGCTGGCTGATGCTGCGGGGTCGTGAAGAGCAGGCCAACAAGATCGTCGACGACATTGAGCAACGCGTCACCCACGGCCACCCGGAATCTCTGCCTGCAATGACAGGCGACAAGCTTGAGATTACCGTCCGCGACCACACGCCGCTGCGTGAGATCTTCGCCAACATGGTCGGCGAGAACCGGCAGCGCTCGATCCTCGGGCTGGTCCTCATGGTGGGCCAGGCCTTCTTCTTTAACGCCGTATTTTTCAGCTACGGCCTTGTCGTGAAGCGCTTCTACCATGTCGCCGACAAGGACCTGCCCCGCCATCTGCTGCCTTTTGCGATCGCCAGCTTCTTCGGCCCTCTAAGCCTCGGCTGGCTGTTCGAAAAGTGGGGTCGCAAGCCCATGATCACCGCCACCTACGGCACCGCGGGTGTGCTGCTTGTTGCAACGCTCATCCCGTTCGGCATGGGAACGCTCGGAGCCAAGGGTATCGGCGTGCTGTTTACAGTGATTTTCTTCGTCGCGTCCTCGGCGGCCAGTGCCGCCTACCTGACGATCAGCGAAATCTTTCCGCTGGAGATCCGTGCCTTTGCCATCGCGATCTTCTACGCGCTGGGCACGCTGGTCGGGGGAGCCGGTGCACCGCTGCTTTTCGGCGTGCTCATCAACACAGGCTCTCGTTGGGCGGTGTCCGGCGGCTACGCCCTGGGTGCCGCGCTCATGCTCGCCGGCGCAGTCTGCGAGTGGAAAATCGGTGTGGAAGCGGCGGGTAAGTCGTTGGAGTCGATCAGCAAGCCGTTGCAGAGCCGATGAATCATTTTTCGTTGCTCGTCGCCCTGTGAGGACGAGCAACGAGCAACGAGCAACGAAAAACGAGTTAAGCCTCGCCCATCGAGGCCAAATGTGCCAGATCCGGCCGCTTCGTCAGCAGGCTCACCACCACCAATGCAGTAACCGACA
>CAXTVC010000039.1:0-28847 GCA_964247615.1 uncultured Acidobacteriaceae bacterium | reverse complement strand
CTCACTACAATCAAACTGATGCTCTCCCCCTACGACGCCCTGATCGTCGGTGCCGGCCCCGCCGGTTGCGCTGCCGCCTACGACCTCGCCCGCGCCGGCCGACGCGTGCTGCTGCTCGACAAGCGCAGCTTCCCGCGGCACAAGGCCTGCGCCTGTGGTCTGACGCGCAAAACCCTTAAGGCGCTCCGTTACGCCGTCGATCCCGTCCTGGAGCGCGAGTGCCGCGACGTCGTGCTGCAGGAGGCCGGCCCCGCATTCCTGAGCGGCCGCCGCTCGGCCGACAAGGCCTGCGAGGTCCGCGTGCACCTGCGTCAACCCTTCTGCGCCATGGCCGTCCGCTCGCATTTTGACGCTTTCTGCCTCGAGCAGACCCTCGCCTCTGGGCAGAAAGGTGGCAGCGCCGCGCTGCGCAAGATCGAGGGCATCGTCGCCCTCCGCGAGCTGCCCACCCACATCGAGCTCGATATCGCACTCTCCGACGGCACCACCGAGACGCTGCACGCCCCTGTCCTGATCGGCGCCGACGGCTCCAACGGCCAGACCCGCCGCCTGAGCACCCAAGCCGAAGCCACCGCCGCGCAGCTCCCCCCGGAACCCAACTGGTACGCCCGCGGTTTTGCCCTCGAGGCCACCGTCCCCTACGACCTCCTACCCGCCGCGTTACCGGCAGGCGACGGCCCGCACGATCTCGTCTTCGACTTCGCTCCCATCGCCGGTGGCTACGGATGGCTCTTCCCCAAGGCCGACCACATCAACATCGGCGTAGGGGGATTCGTACCCAAGCCGTCTGACGAGGGTCCCGCAGCCAGCGCCGACGGCATGCAATACGAGAACGTCACACGCTCTCTTCTCAACACCTACACGCTGCAAAAGCTGGGCCTCGATCTGGCGGCCACTCCTGGCGCGCACGTCACCGGCCAGCACCTCGGGCTGGGCGGCCAAGCGTACACGCCCCAGGGCCGGGTCCTGCTCACCGGCGACGCCGCCGGCCTGGTCGACCCGCTCACCGGCGAAGGCATCCACTCCGCCATCACCAGCGGTCAGGCCGCCGCTGCCGCAATCCTCGAAACGGTACAGGAAGCATCGGCTCTCGCCGCCGCCTATGCCCGCCACCTCCGCCCCCTGCAGGACACCCTGGCCTTCTCGCAACGCGCCGCCCGCAGCTTCTACCGCGAACCCGAGCGTGGCTTCAAGGTCATGCGTACGCCCCTGCTCCGCAACCTCGTGCTGAAAACCTACGCCGACGGCCTGCCCACCACAAAACTCCTCGCCAGCCTCGCACGCCGGGTCGCCTGACCGTGCCTTACCCTTCGCCGCTCGCCGCCCAGCGTGGGGTCTTTGCCGCACAGCTGGTGGGCACGCTCGCGATGTTTGGCCTGATCTGGTTCGTGCAGCTGGTGCACTATCCCCTGTTTCTTCGGGCAGACCCCGCCACCTTCAGCGCCTTTGAGACCGAGCACGCCACGCGCACCGGATGGATCGCCGCTCCGCTCATGTGCCTGGAGCTTGGCAGCGCGCTTTGCCTCCTAAGGGGAAGCCTCCGCCCGGCAACGATCTCATCCCCCGAGGCCATGCTGGGCTTTGCCTTGGTCCTGCTCCTCTGGGGATCAACAGTGTTCGTGCAGATTCCGCTGCATAACCAGCTTGACTGCGGTTATAGTCGCGTCGTCATCCAGCGCCTCCTAGCCACCAACTGGGTGCGCACCGCTGCCTGGAGCGTCCGCGCAGCCCTGGTCACGGTCTGGGCCTGCCGACTGCTGCGGCCCTAGGTCGATCACCGTCCTGTAGAGCCAAAGCCGCGCACACCGCGTGGCGCCTCGGCCAGTTCATCGGTCTCGGCAAATACTGCCTGGATGCGTTCAACCACACGCAACTGCGCGATTCGGTGCCCCGGTGCGACGGCCTGCGGCTCCGTTGACAGGTTCGTCAGCACCACCTTCAGCTCGCCCCGGTAGCCGGAGTCGATCACGCCCGCCAGGGTCGTCACGCCGCGCACAGCCAGCCCGGAGCGATCCTCGACCAGCGCCCCATGGGTATCTGGAAACTCCATCGCGAGACCTGTAGTCACGGCGCGGGTCGCTCCACTTTTGCCGATCGGCGCGAGCGTTACGGCCTCTGCGGAGAAAAGATCCGCCGCCAGGTCGCCGTACGGCCCAAAGTGGGCATAGCGGGGCATCTGCGCGGCAGGGTGAAGTCGTTGCACAAGGATCGTCGGCTGCGTTCGGGCGTCAGGCATGGGAAAGCCCAGTTTCGCACGCCGCGCCGCTGCCGCACCGGCACCGGATTGCCACGAGATCTCACAAATCGGGACGGAAGCTCGGCGTTACTCCAACAATTCTCGCCCGCGCCCGGCGGTGTCCCACGAAATCGGCGTCTACGTTTGTATGTTGCCTGTCACACTCCAGGGCCAGAGTGGCCCGTTGCTCATCATGCTGCACTGGTTAGGCGGCGGTGCCCAGACCTGGAAAGAGGTCGGCCACGGCCTTTCTTCACGTGGCGTGCGCTTCACCGCCATTGACGCTCCCGGCTTCGGCGATGCCGCGAACCTGCCCGCCAGCGACGTCCGTTCCGCCGTGGACGCCATCGCCGACACCATCCGCAGCCTCCGCGCCGGTACCGAAGATGCACCCTGGATCCTGGGCGGCCACTCCATGGGAGGCAAGTTCGCAGCCATCCTCGCGCGCCGTGCGCTGGACGGTGAAGCTGGTCTGCAAAACCTCGGCGGTCTCGTGCTCATTTCGCCCTCCCCCGCCGGCCCCGAGCCCATCAAGGATGCCCGCCGCGAGGAACAGCTCAAAACCTTCGGCAGCAGCGACCCGGACCAGGACGCCTATCGCAAGTCCGCCGAGAAATGGCTGGACGGCAACACCGAACGGCTGCCCATTCCCCTACCGATCCGCGAACGCGCCATTCGCGGCATTACGGGCAACAATGCGCGCGCCTACCGTGCCTGGTTTCTAGTCGGCAGCAAGGAAGACTGGTCCGATCGCGTCGGCACCCTGTCGCTTCCCGCAATCGTGATGGCCGGCAGTGACGAGACCTCCCTCGGCGAGGATGCCCAGCGGGAGCTCACCATGCCGCATCTGCCACAAGCCGAGTTCGTCCTCCTGGACGGCGTGAAGCACCTCGCCCCGTTGGATCGTCCCGGCGAGGTCATCGAACTCATCACGCAGTTCCTCACGACCAATGGTTTCGACCTGAACACGCCCACGTCACAGCCCGGCCCGGCCACCGACAGTCTCATGCACTCAGAGCGCACCGCGCCCCAGACGCTCGCGCTGATGACGGAGCGCCTGGAAGCCAGCGGGAAATGGAACCGCACCCCAACGATCTTCACCCCTGCCGAGTTCCGCACCCTGCGTCGCCTCGCGGAAGTCGTGGTTCCCGACGCGGGCTTCGATCTAGCCGGCTGCCTCGACGCCCAGTTCGCCGAGAACAAGAACGACGGCTGGCGTTACGCGGATCTGCCGGGAGATAAGGACGCTTGGAAGCGCGGCCTGGTTTCGCTGGATCACGCGGCGCAACGGGAGTACGGCGTCTCCTTCATCGCGCTGCACCCAGGTCAGCAGGATGAGCTTCTGCACAAGGTGGCGAAGGGCGAGGTAGGCCCCGGCGTGCTCGGAGCACTGCGCCTCGGTAAAGGTGCCGATGCTTACAGCGCCGCCGACTTCAAGCAGTGGTTCGAAGACGTTCGCGGCGAGTTCACCCGCTTCTACATGGCCGACCCGCGCACCATGGACCGCATCGGCTACACCGGCTTCGCCGACGATCTCGGCTTCACCCAGATCCAGCTTGGCCAGCTGGAGGAGTTTGAGCGTTGACACCCGCTGCTTCCCCTGTCCCACAATCCGACCTCGGCAAAAATGAACTTGGCCGCCTCCGGCCAGCAATGCGTCACCACGCAAATGACGATGTACTCGACGCTCTCGTCATCGGCACAGGCGCAGGTGGCGCGCCGTTGCTGGCCAAGCTCGCCGCAGCCGGGCTGAAGGTCGTTGCCCTGGAAGCCGGCCCCTGGTTCGACTCCCCCGCGGAGCAATTCCCCACCGACGAACTCGGCGCCATCATCTATTGGCCCACTGAGAATCTCACGACCGGTGACACCGCCCAGACACTCGGCGCCAACACCTCCGGCACCGGCGTGGGCGGCTCCATGCTGCACTGGGGAGCGTTCTGCCCCCGGCCTGACCCGCGCGACCTCAAGCTCCTCACCGAGACAGGCAAAGGTATCGACTGGCCCGTCACGTATGCCGAGCTCCTGCCCTACTACGAGGAGATTGAAACTTTCCTCGGCGTCTCCGGCCCAAACCCCTATCCCTGGGATCCAACCCGCCGCTATCCCACTGGGCCCGTGCCCATCAACGGCCCCGGTCAGCTCATGCTTCGAGGCTACGAACGCATGGGCATGCGCGCCTCTGCCGCCCCGATCGCTGCACTCAGCGAGCCGTACACGCGCCCCGAATACGGCACCCGTCACGCCTGCGTGAACCGCGGCTTCTGCCACCAGGGCTGCCGCAACAGCGCCAAAGGCTCCATGGACGTCACCTACCTGCCCTGGGCCGTACGCTCGGGTGCAGAGATCCGTCCAAACAGCTTCGTCACTGGCTTCGAGCAGGACCCAGCGGGCAAGATCACCGCTGTTACTTATCGCGACCTCTCCGACCCCGCCCATCCTGTGGAACGCAGGCAACGCGCCCGCAACGTTTTCCTCTGCGCCGGCGGCATTGAAACCCCACGCCTGCTGTTGCACACGGGCCTCGCGAACAGCTCAGGGCAGGTAGGCAAGAACTATATGGGCCATGTCTCGCCGCAGGTCTGGGGCACGTTCGACGAACCCGTCCGCATGAACAAGGGCTTCCCTGCGACCGTCATTTCCGAGGACACAGTGCGGCCCAAAGATGCAAGCTTTGCCGGTGGCTACCTGGTACAGAGTCTGGGCGTGGTGCCGGTAACCTGGGCGACTGCGGTAGCTCGCGGCCGCGGTCTATTCGGCGCCAACCTCACACGCTACCTCGCCGACTACAACTTCGTTGCCGGCCTGGGAGCCCATGGCGAGTCCCTGCCCTCGGACGACAACTTCATCTCGCTCTCGGACGAGACCGACGAGCACGGCATCCCCAAGCCCGTCGTGCATCTCTCGTATGCAAAGAACGAGTTGGACCTCGAGGCGCACGCCATCAAGGTGATGACAGAAGCATGGAGGGCCGCCGGCGCACGCGATATCTGGTCGATGTCCCGCACCGCACACACTGTGGGCGCGTGCCGCATGGGTACTGATGCCGAGACCTCGGTGATCGACCCGTACGGCCGTTCGCACGAAATCCCCAACCTCTGGATCGCCGACAACTCCGTCTTCCCCAGTACGCTCAGCGCCAACCCGGCCATCACCATCATGGCGTTATCACTCCGCACGGCTGACTCATTTCTTGGCTCGCGGTAGCCGGGAACGGGGCTAGCTCAATTCGGAAGGCATTGTCGCTCCACTACCGGACGGCAATGTCACATCTGATCGGACCTTGCCGCCGCGGTCCCCGGGGCGCCGATCCTTGTAATACAAGGAGCAACCGCACATACGGCAGGTCCAGGGATATTTGCCGAACCGGAACATCAGCGCATCAAGCAGGCTGCTTCGGCTGCGTCGCACCACCTTGGGGTGGGCGCATCCCAGTTTTTCTGTGATCGGCACGCACGCAGACTACCATCCCCTCACGGCGAAATGCCGCGCAGAAGTGGAATAAAGTGACCCACCTGTGCCAGATCCGCCTCCTTAAGGCGGTACGGCTCGCCTGCCCGGATCTTCTCTCACCAGAGCGACTTAAACCAACACTCGAAGACCCTGTTAACTGCCCTGGTTCCCACCCTCGCACGCATCGCCCTCTCCCCACGTGCGTCCAATAGGGGTGATCGCATCCCAACTGCGTAGCGGCCTGTTATCCTTCGCCGTCGCAGGTCTGCTTCTTTTTCTCGGGTTGCGGCTCTGGAGGTATATGGCTATTGCAAATGCACGTAAGGAGCCGATTCCGGCCCCCGTCCATGACATCGTTGCCCCTGCCAGCGGCTGGGACGCCGGTCAGCGCGAATCCGCCGTCTTTGCCGGTGGTTGTTTCTGGGGTGTTCAGTCCGTCTTTCAGCGCGTGAAGGGCGTGTCGGAAAGCTATGTCGGCTACACCGGCGGCACCGCCGAAACAGCGGACTACCGCACCGTTTCAAACTACGACACAGGCCATGCGGAGGCTATTGAGGTTATCTACGATCCTGCGCAGGTCAGCTACGGATCCCTGTTGCGGATCTTCTTCTCCGTCGTGCACGACCCCACACAGTTGAACCGGCAGGGCGCCGACGTTGGCACGCAATACCGCTCGGGTATCTACGTTACGAGTGAGTCTCAGCGCGACGCAGCACTCGCCTACATCAAGCAGCTGGATGAGGCGCATGTCTTTCCACGGCCCATTGTTACGGAGGTAGCGCCCCTTGAGACCTTCTACCGCGGGGAAGACTACCACCAGGACTACGCGCTCAAGAACCCGCACAACCCGTACATCCAGGTATGCGACATCCCCAAGATTGCCTCCCTTGGCCAGCAATTTCCTGAGCTGTTTCAGGAGTACACTCTTCGCCGTTAGCTTCGTTCGCTCTTGCTATAGGAGGGCCGTCTTCGAGGCGGCCCTCTCTTCCGTTTGGGTACGCTGTAAGCACTCCCTTACCTCAGAAATGTGCAAGGCGATCACGAGTGCAGGGCGGCTCTGGCACGAATGTCGCGGTTTGGGGCAGCGGCGTGGGTTTTCGAGAGCAAAACTGGCCCAAAAGTCGTGTGGCCAATTGCCCTCTGGCCTCGCTTTAATGGATCAGGTGTCGTGTTCTACGCGTTCGACGGGAACTGCATCACAACCAAACAAACCTCAGCCCCTCTGAGCAGGATGGAAGCAACGTTGCAGACGAAATTTCTTTTAGTCCCGGTCACGACTCTGCTGTTAGCGAGCGCTTCGTGGACTCCGTCGATGCCTCGAGCCTATGCCCAGACAACAGGCACACCTGCTGCGACCTCCCAAGACGCCGCCAAGCAGGTTGGAGACAAGGTTGTGCAGACGACCGGACCGATTGGCACGATGGGGTCCAAGGACTCTACAGGAGGCAAGCAGGAGAACGGCAAAGACTCCAGCTCAGAATCCAAGCCTGCAGGTGCAGGTGAAAACGCAGCCTCCACGACAAAGCTGCGTCTCGCACCAACCGACGCCGCCAACGCACCTTCCGATCTTCCCAAGGGTCGGCCCGTCATCGGCCTTGCGCTCGGCGGCGGCGCCGCGATCGCCATGAGCGAAATCGGCACGATCGAGTGGCTGGAAGAGCACCACATCCCCGTTGACGTGATTGCTGGAACGTCCATGGGGTCCATTCTCTCTGCGCTGTATTCCACCGGTCACACGCCGCAGGAGATGCGGCACGTCCTCACCGGCGATGTAGTGACCCGCGTCTTCCGCATTAACGCGAACTACGCTGCGCTCAGTTACCGCCGCCGTGAAGAGGGCCGCGATCTGCCCAACGGCATTGCGATTGGGCTCAAGCACGGCGTATCCCTCCGCAACAGCCTGCTGACAGACAACGGCCTGAATGAACTGCTGGATAAAGAGTTCCTCCGCTACAACGACCAGACCGACTTCAACAATCTACCGATCCCCTTCCGCTGCCAAGCTACGGATCTGACTGCTGCCAAGACGGTTACCTTCTCCCGCGGCTCCCTGCCGGACGCGGTTCGCGCTTCCGCCTCAATTCCCGGCATCTTCCGTCCCTTTGAGTTGGACGGCCACGAATACGTCGACGGTGCCATTCTTGAGAACCTGCCCACAGCGCAGGTGCACAGCATGAAGGCCGACGTGGTCATTGCCGTCAGCCTGCCGCTCGAGCCAGTTGGCAAGGGTGACCTCGATTCCATCCTGGGCGTGATCCAGCGTGCGTTTTCCGTAGGCATTGAAGCCAACGAAGCACAGGCCCGCAAGTTGGCAAACATCGTCATCATGCCGGAGGTCAAAGGCTTCACCGCGAATGACTACCTCAAGGTCGATGAGCTCGCCAAGCGCGGGTACGATGCAGCGGAGGCCCACAAGTCGGAGCTCGTTCAGTACTCCCTGAGCGAAACCGACTGGCAAAGCTACATCGCGCATCGCCGCTCCAAGGAGCGTCCTCCGGCTGGTTCGGTACTGGCGATCAGGGTGACAGCGCCAAACCCCGGGCTAAAAGAATACGTCCAGCACATCTTTAACCCGCTCCTGAACCAGCCGGTCGATACCGACAAGGTAGAGTCGCTTCTTGCTGATGTGCGCTCTGACGGTCGCTACGATGCGGACTACACCGTCGGCTACGACGGCAATGTCTCGAACCGTCCCATCCTGCTGGTTGCCGTCAATGACAAGAAGACCGGGCCTCCATTTCTGGACCTCGGCCTCAACATCGCCGCACAGACCGCGGGTGTCACGCGAGCCACACTCTCCACCATCTTGCTTTGGCAGGATCTCGGCGGCTATGGCTCCGGTCTGCGCGCCAATGTTGACGTCGGATTCGATACGCGTGTCCAGGCCGAGTACTTCTGGAAGCCGAATCCGTATACCCACTTCTTCCTCGCGCCACGAGCCAACATCACGCGCCAGCCCTTCTACATCTACGAGGGCAACTACCGGGCCTCGGAGAGGCAGAGTCAGTTCGCCGGGGTGGCTGCCGACGCCGGTTGGAGCGACGGCAAGTTCGCAGAGCTACGCGCGGGATGGAGCTTTCAGCACGTGGGCTGGTTCCCGACAACCGGAAGCGACAACCTCCCCAACTATTACGGCAACTCCCAGACAGCGCGCGTGCGCTTTGTCTATGACAACCAGAACCGCGCCCTGGTCCCGCGCTTCGGCATCCGCACGGCCACATCGCTCGGGTACCTCTTCGATACTCCTGGCAATCCGACTGCACCCCAGATACAAAGCCAGTTCTCCTTCGCGCACGAAATCGGCAGGGGCTCCGAGAAGATCCAGTCTGACCTTTTCCTCTTCAACGCGGAGGGGGGCACCATGTTCGACCGGAACGTCGCCCAGCCTTTCCGCTTCACACTCGGTGGCCCACTGCGTGTGAGCGCTCTGGCCATTGATCAGCTGCGCGGCACCGACTATTTCCTCATCACGCCGGGCTATCTGCATCGTCTTGCAACCCTGCCCGCTCCCCTTGGTCAGAGCATCTACTTCGGCGTCGCCTACGAAGCCGGCCAGATGCACGCACCTGATGCGCGCACGATCACGCGGCAGGATCTCTACCTCGGTCTCGTCGCAGAAACGCCTCTGGGCGTCATCACGATCGCGCCCGCAATCGGCGATGCCGGCCAGCACAAGTTCGTCTTTACGCTGGGTCGCTTCTTCTCCATCCCCAGCTCCCTGCGGTAGAACGTCCCTCACCAGCTAAGTCCGGCCAGCGCCGGGGTTGGCCGGCGCGCGGATGCGACGCGTCGTTCCAGTCGCTGCAACAACAGGTGAACTCTGAGCACCTGTGCTACAAGAACACATGTTCCAAAGGCTTGCCCTCCTCGTTTGTGTCCTTGGTACTCCTCCCCTGGCTCAGCAGACAACAGCACTCGAAGGCAAGGCCGCGATGCTCTCCCTCGCGGACAAGACCGCGACGATGGAGCACCAACCCGGCCTCCTGCCGTTGGACTGGGACGCAAAGACTGGCAAGCTGTACCTCGAGGTCGCACTCGGTGGATCGCAACGCACGCAGTCCGTGCAGTTCCTGTGGGTCCACTCACTGCCCGGCGGCGTAGGCCAGAACGACCTCGGTCTTGACCGTGGCCAGATCGGCGAGAGCCACATCGTGCGCTTCGAACGCACCGGCCCCAAAGTTCTGCTCGTCGAGCACAACCTGCAGTTCCGCACGGCGGCGACCGACCCCGCCGAGCGCGCCGCCGTCGAGCAGTCGTTCCCCTCCACTGTATTAGCTGGCTTCAAGGTCGAAGCCGAGGCGCCGGATGGTACCGTCCTGCTCGATGTAAGCGACCTCGCCGTGCGTGACGTGCACGACGTATCCGGCTCGCTGAGCAAGGCCAACCAGGGCACCTTCAAGGTGGACGCTTCGCGCTCCGCGATCGCTCTCGAGAACACAAAGGCCTTCCCGAAGAACACTGAACTCGAGGCCATGCTCACGCTCACGTCAGAGGGCGGCGATCCGCAGCTCTTGCGCGATGTCGCACCCGATCCGCACGCCGTCACCGTACGCGAGCATCAGTCCTTCCTCGAGCTGCCCGGTCCCGGCTTTTCCCCACGTGCTTACTCGCCGCGCGCCGGCTATTTCCCCGAGCAATACCGTGAGATGAACACGCCTCTCGGGCAATCCACGGTGCAGCAGTACATCCTTCGCCATCGCCTGATCAAGAAGGACCCCTCGTGCAGGACGGCCTGTGTGGCCCTTGCGCCCATACGCTACTACGTGGACCGGGGCGCCCCTGAACCCATCCGCACGGCGCTGGTAGAAGGCGCCCGCTGGTGGGACACCGCCTTTCAGGCAGCCGGCTGGGCCCCCGGAACCTTCCTCGTCGAGCCTTTGCCTGCCGATGCCAACCCGCTCGACATTCGCTACAACATGATCGAGTGGGTGCACCGCTATAACCGCGGCTGGAGCTACGGTTCTGCCGTCGCAGACCCACGCACAGGCGAGATCCTCAAAGGCAACGTTACCCTTGGCAGCCTGCGTGGCCGACAGGACTACCTCATCGCCGAAGCTCTGCTCGCGCCCTACAAAGACGGCAAAGTCCCGCCCCCGGAGGACGATCGGGCGCTTCACATGGTGCTGCAGCGGATACGTCAACTTGCCGCGCACGAGACCGGGCACACCCTGGGCCTCGCGCATAACTTCGCCGCCAGTGCATACCCGCACACGGATCCGGACGGGACGATCTCCGTGATGGACTACCCTCATCCGTTCATCACGCTGGACCGCAACGGCACACCTGACCTGAGCCATGCCTACCCGGTCGGCATCGGCCTGTGGGACAAGGTCGCCATCAACTACGGCTACCGCGAGTTCGACCGCAATGGCACCCCGGTGGAGGACACGGCGGCTCTGAACGGGCTCCTCACGCAGGCGGAGAGCACCGGCCTGGTCTACATCACCGATGAAGATGCTCGACCCTTCGGAGGCGCGCACCCGCATGCGCATCTGTGGGACAACGGCACGGACGCCGCCACGGAACTCGATCGCATCCTCCTCGTGCGCACCGCCGCGCTCTCCCGTTTCGGCCTGGACGTCATCCGGAACGGTACCGACGTCGCGCAGCTCGAAGACACGCTGGTACCGATCTACCTCCTGCACCGGTATCAGACCGAAGCGGCCATCAAGGAGATCGGCGGTCTCGACTACCACTACCAGGTGCGCGGTGACGGCCAGGCCGGTCCTTCGGTTGTGGCGCCAGCGGAACAGGCGCACGCCCTGAGCTCCGTCCTGAAGACCCTCTCGCCTGAGACGCTCACCCTCTCCGCAGCACTGCTGGTGCAACTGCCGCCCCGCCCACCCAACCTGCCTCGCTCGGTGGAGTCGCTCCCCTCGCACACAGGTCTCACCTTTGACCCGATCGCCTCAGCCGAGGCCGCCGCCGACCTCACCCTGGCCGTTTTGCTGGATCCCGCCCGCGCGAGCAGGCTGGTCGAGTACAACATGCGCGACGCGCGCCAGCCGTCACTCCAGTCGGTGGAAAATGCGCTCTCCGTTGCCGTTGCTGCACGGCCGGAGCCGGGCAACGCCCTGTCCTCGGAAGTGGAGCGCGCCGTCGAATCCCGTACCGTCGAAGCCTTGCTCACCCTGGCGATGAACCCGGCTGCGTCTGCGCAGGCCCGCGCCATCACGCGCGCGCACCTCGACAAGCTCTACAAGGAGCAGATGCCCGCAGACGGGAACGAGGCTGCCCACCGTGCCGCGCTCGGGGCCCGCATCGAGCTCTGGGAGCATGCACCCGAGAAGTTCATTGCCAGTAAGCCGGTCGAGGCTCCCCCGGGCATGCCCATCGGTGATGACGGAGACATCTTCTAACGCACTGCAGGGCTGACGGAAGGTGAGGCCATTGGCCCTTTCGTGCAAAAAGTTGCGCTTACATAAGCAGAGCCTTCGGCTCCAGCGGGGTTCACGCCCTGCAAGGAGAGGGTCATGCACAAGCTACTTCTCGTAACCACACCTGAACGCAATGACACCCCATGGCAGCCCTTCAACCGACAGAGAGGCATTAGGCAGACAGTGGTGCTTTCCTTTCTGTGTGCTGCGCTGACCGGGTGCTGCCAGCCAAACGATCCCAGCTGCCGCAACGTCTCATTCGGCCCATCGGGAGCCGAAGTTGCTGGCGTCGCTATCGGGGCTGGCGCTGTCGTGGCCACGGTCATTGCGGTCGAGGTGCGTCATGCACATCACACACTGAACGGCTGCGTATCCAACGGCCCAGAGGGTATGCAGCTCCACGATGGCAGTGGCACTAAGACCTACGTGTTGTCCGGAAACACAGCAAACATCACGGCAGGCAACAAAGTTCGTCTGCACGGGACGAAGAGTAAGCAAGCCAGGCACAGCACCGGGAATCCGACATTCCTCGTGGAGCGCGAAAGCAAGGACTACGGCCCTTGCAAGCTGACGGCGTACTCCGCCCCAGCGCCCTGATATCGGCACTTCACGTATCTGTCTACGGGCGCCGCGCGAGCTCCGTTTCAGAGGCGACGAACCCCCAGGAGTTCCAGGCTTCTCCCGTAACCACCTGCCTGAAGAACGGCATGGCCGCGGAGCGCTCGTCGTTATATAAGTGCCAGTTTCCGATGCCGTAGCTGATCGTATTGAAAGAAAGTTCGCTCTCGGCATCACCAGGAGCAGGCTTCGGCGGCAGGATCCCCGGCTCCTTCTTCTGCCCCTGATAGAAACGCAGCAGGTTCAGGTAAAAGGCGAGGTGCGGCTCCGTGTTGTGCACCGCCGGGGTAATGCGGGTGAGCACTTCCTCTGCCTGGTCCCGTTTGCCCGCGCGGCGCAGCGAAACATACAGCCAGTTTGAGCAGTCGATGAGAGAATCATCCGTCCTGGCGAGATCGCGGGCATGGCCGAAGTGCACAGCGGCTTCGGCAAACTGGCCCTGAAAGTAGTGGGCGAGCCCAAGATGGTAGTGCGAGTCCAGACTTTGAGGATCGACCTGCACAGCGTGCTCGAGGTCCTTCTGCGCTGCGGTGAACTCGCGCAGACCGAGCTCGCGATGCCCGCGCTCCAGCAGAAGGTCGGCATTAGCGGGGAATCGAGCAAGCGCTTCGGTAGCGGTCTCCACGGCCTCCCGGTACTGGCGACGGCCAGCCTCCGCTCTGGACAGGGCAAGGTAATTGGCAGGGGAAGGCGATCCGCTCTGGAGCTTGCTTCTGGCAGCGGCAACCGTGCCGTCGTCGGCCTGGGCATACAGCTTCTGGCCGAGCTGCGAGGTGGTCTCAAACGCACCCTGCGTCTGGGCAGGAAGAGACACCGAAACAGCCTGCACAAGGAGAGCCATGGGAAGGAGAGATCTACCGAACTTGCTGAACATGAGACCTCCGAGATTGTGTCGTACCTGGGTACGGCTAAGCAGGCAAAGAATGGAGTAAGTGAAACTGCTACCCGCTACCGACCCGTTTCCAATCGCGCCGCGAGGCGGTCCGGCAAACCTGCCTGCTGAATGGCCGCCTGGGCACCCGCGATGTCATACGCCACGCGGCGAAACAGAACGGTCCCGGCTTCGCTGTCATACACGGCAAAGCTGGCGCGCGGATCCCGGTCACGCGGCTGGCCCACAGAGCCCGGATTCACCAGGGTACGTGTTCCATGGGCCAGGACCAGATGGTAGACACCGTCCTCGGCACACTGCGGACGCACCTCTTCCCACTCCGCGCCGTGCTGCAGAAATGCCCCCTGCACATGGGTATGTCCAAAGAAGGTCAAAGGCGCGCCCATGCGCTGCAGAGGCGTCCACGCATCACGCATGGAAAGGATGTAGTGGTCTTCGTCGAGCGGGGAGCCATGGGCCGCCAGGGCGCCTTCGCTTGCCTGCACGGGGCCTTTTTTTACGTGCTGTAGCCAGTGGAGGTTCTCGGCGCTGAGGGCCCCCTGCGTCCACGCGGCAGCCTGGGCCGCCACCGGATTGAAGCCGTGCGAGCTGGTCAGGCCAGCGGCCACACGATCGTGGTTGCCGCGCACATTCACCGAGGCCCGCTCTCGCAGCAGCTCGATCACTTCGTTGGGATTGCCGCCATAGCCGACGACATCGCCTAGATTCCACAGCTGGTCGAAACCTGCCGCCGCCTCAAGCACAGCCTGAAACGCCTGCAGATTACCGTGGATATCGGAGACGACCAGAGCACGCATGAACGAGCCCCAGTCTACTCCTACAGGGAAGATCTCTGCCTGGCCGGAAGCTACCCCGTCGTGACGTTCAAGCCGTCGATCACAATCTTCGGCCGCTCCCCCCGCGTGTCCGTCTCCAGCAGCTCGGTGGTCAGGCTGCGGCTCTCGCCGGGCATCAGCGCGAAGTAGCCGTCCTCGAAGATGGCTGGCAGGATGCGGTCGCCGCTACGTTCACGGACGGCCATCATGCGCACAAACAGCGCCGGGATGGACGAAGTGTTCTTCAGCGAGGTCGTCAGCATCCATCGCTCGCCCTTCCGCTCCGCCCGGGTCTCTGACGATACCGTAGCCTTGCCCAGCGTGCGAATCCCGGTGTAATCCCCCGCCTGCGCGCCGCGGAGGTAGAAGTTGGTTGACCGGACTGTCTCGCCCTGCACCAGGCGCAAACGCAGCATCTGCACCCCACCCGTGCTCGCCTCCGGGTACTTAATCGCAAACACGGTCGTCGTGCTGTCCTCCGCGGAACTCGCCACGGCACCGTTCTGCTTCGCCAGGCTACGCCCGGTCAGGTCAAAGATCTCCAGCTCCGCCGTCAGCCCGTTCACGGTCCCGGCGCTGTAGTTCACCAGTTCCACAGCGTCTGACACAGGATTCCACTGGATATGCAGAGGTTCTGCACCCTTTTTGCAGGCGAAATACGAAGAGGTCGGTGCGAAGTAGAAGTCGTAGGTCTGCCACACAAAGGACGGCCAGCAGGAGTGGCTCATCCACAGCAGCACGCCCATCCTGTGCACGCTCTGCGCCTCAAACATGGCCCGATAGGCCTCATAGCTGACAATCTCGCCCAGCTTGATCCAGTCCTCGCCAACTGTTGCGCCGCCATACGCTTCATTCACCAACGTGACGAAGGCCTCGCCGCCCTGGGCGCCATCCAGCGTAAAGTCATGCAGCCCCCAGTCCAGCCCCAGCGGCCACATCGCCGATTCCGGCATCATCGCGCGCACACTCTCCACCGGCGGAATCGCCGGCGCACCAATCTCGGAATGCAGCTTGGTATCTGCCGACCGGAAATAGTCGGCGATGGGCAGCGCACGGTACGGCCCATGCCCGCTGACTGGCCCGTCCGCCGAGCTGCCAATGTAGTGGATGTCCGGATGCAGCTCATGCAGGATCTGCCGTATGCCCTTCTCCAGGGGTGCCGGCGGAAACCACTCATTGCGCCCGCAGTAGAGGCCGATCGACGCATGGTTGCGGATGCGCGCCACATAGTCCCGCGCGTTGGCGAGGAACAACGCATTGTCGTCCGGTATGGGCCCGTCCCACGGATTGGCCAGCCAGAAATCCTGCCAGACCACGACACCATGGCGATCGCAGGCCTCGTAGAAGGCCTCATCGCCGATCTGCCCCACCCAGTCGCGGATCATAGTGAAGTTCATCTCGCGGTGGTAGCGCACGGCAGCGTCATACTCGCGCGCCCGGTAGCGCAGCATCGACTCGCCGAAGCCCCAGTTGCCGCCCTTGGCGATAAAGCGCCGCCCGTTGATGAACATGCGCAGCGCGCCACCATCCTCGTTAGCCGTCATCTGCCGGATGCCCGCCTTGAAAGCCTTGTGATCGGAGCTTGCACCGCCACCGTCCTCAAGGCGCAGCTCCACGTCATACAGGTGCGGTTCGCCGTAACCCACCGGCCACCACAGCTGCGGCTTCTCCATGTGCAGCTCTTTGTGCGTGGCGGGCGACAGCTTCACCGCCTTGCGCTCGTTCGCGGCCAGCTCCACCCGCTGCTCCAAAGCAATCTCGCCAAACTTGCCATGCAACACGCCAGCAAACGGTTTCGCTGTGTGGTTCACCGCAAAGACCTCGAGGCTTACGTCGGCATGGCTCACATCCGGCAATGGCAGCACGCTGCTGACCAGCGGATCTTCCAGCGTGGCTGCCCCGGTAGTCTGCAGGGTGACGTCACCCCACACACCCGTATTGCGGCCACGAATCGTGGAGATCCAATCCCATCCAACCGACGCATGATAGGTCGGGTTATCCGCTCCCAGACCGCCGCCGTTCTTGGCAGCCTTTTCCAGGGTCTTCTGCTTGCAGCTGCCCGGTGTGTCGTTCTTGATCACGCGAATCGCGAGTGCATTGGCTCCCGGCTTCAGCTTGGCCGTAACGTCAAAGCGCCCCCGCATGAACGCCCCGTCCACGCGACCCAGCTTCGACCCGTTCAGAAAGATCTCGGCCTTCCAGTTGATGCCGTCCAGGTTCAGCCATTGCAGCTGGCCAGGCGTCGCAGCCGGCGCCTGGAACTCTGTCCGATACCAGAAGTCCGCGTAGAAGAACGAGTCCGACACATGCAGCTGGTTCTGCCCGTAGTTCGGATCGGGGATCGCGTCGATGTTCAGGTAACTGGTCAGCGTCGTTCCCGGCACCGTAGCCACGACCCAGTCAGCGTCCTGGAACCCGACTGCTGAAATCGCCTCACCCGTAGTGGCCACCTGGGGCCCACGCTGCAGCGTCCACGCCCCGCCCGCCAGGTTCAGCCGGCCGTCTGTGCCCATGGCGGCAGCAGCATGCGGTCTGGCTGTAAAGCCACCACGGCCCCAGACCTCCATCTCGCTCAGGATGTACCCGTGCGCGGTTGCGGGGCGCGTCATCAGCACGCGCACGTAGCGACCCTTGGCAGATGAGTGCAGCTTGATCTCGTCCATCGGGGTCTCGTTCGAAGCACCGATCCCAGCAGGCAAAGACTGCAGATCTTTCCACTCATGCGCATCATCCGAAACCTGTAAACGGCCTTCGGCAGCACGCGCAATCCAGTGCAGCTTCACAGAGTCGAACTTGAACACCCCGCCCAGGTCGACATGCACCCACTCCTCATCGAGCCCGGCGCTCTTCCACCCGCTGGTGAAGCTGTACGGCCCACCCAGCTGCACGCGCCGTTGCCCGTTGTGAAACTCCACCTGGCCCAGCCGGAACGTCGTGCCGTAGGGTGATTCCGGCTTCTCCCCGCCACTGGCAAACTTCAAGCGGTAATACCGGCTGCGGTGCGGCGCGTCGAACTGGATCACCGGCTTCAGAACGTGCGTACCCTTGACCAGGTCGGGAGGGTAGTTGGCCGCATTTACCGTTCCAGATCCCGTGCCCGTGCCCACCTTCTTCCACACATGGCCATCGTCTGAAACAGACGCCGTGTAATGCAGCGACGCCGGATCCACACTTGCCGGTACGACCACAAACAGCACCAGACGATCCACCTCCGGCAGCTCCGTGCCGCCACCCAGGTGCAGCTCCACCACCGGGCTCGACCCGGACAGCTCCATCACGATCACGGGCTCATGCGAGGTCAGCAATTCACGGTCTGGCTTGGGCAACACCTGCCCGTTCACCAGGGTCGTGATCCACTCCGGCAGGCGCGTGTCGACGATGCCGTCGGTCACCAGCTGCGGCGTCAGGTTGTAGTCATAACTCGACGAGGCATACGCTGGCCGCAGTAGCGCCAGGTTGCGATACGTTCCGCTCGTGTCGGCAACCATGGCCGGCCCAAAGAACTCCTCCGGCGCGCCCGGATACATGCCTACGCCGCGCGTGAATTCGGCAGAAGGAGCTGCGCCGACTGCAGCGGATACGCTCGTTCCGGTCTCCCCTTCGAGAACGACGCCGTTGCCCGTCTCGGCAAATGCCAGGTGTGGCCGTGCTGCAATGCCCGCTCCCGCCAAAAGACCCGTCTTCAGAAACCCACGCCGCGTTGCCGCCATCGTTCTATGCTCCCTGTCCTGTGCCATTCCGGCCAAGCTCACAAGGTTCTCCCATGTCTGCTCCCGCCTGCTGGAAAAGTCATCCTGACCTGCCCGCGGGCACGTGTCGCAACACATGGTTCCTTGTGGTGCGATAACGATACCAGCCTGCGTGCAGCGCTTTCACCTGGCCCTTGAGGCTCGTAGCAGTTCCAGGTCGTTGCTCCCAGGCTAGCCCTTTAAGCCGGGTGAGCTCCGGAGAACGGCTTGCCCTGGCTCGCCGGAGCCGCCAGCGTTGCATAACTCAGCGCTCCCAGCAAGGTCACGCCAGCACAGATGGCCAGCGACAGGGAAAACGAGTGCGTCCGATCCAGCAGCCAGCCCGTAAGCACCGGTGCCGCCGAGGCCACGAGAAAGCTGGCAAAATTCTGCAGCGCGCCCAGCGACCCGGCCATCCCCTCCGGCGCCACGGTCTGCACGTAGCCCCACCCGGAGGTTCCCGCGTAGTGAACAAAAAACAGCGCCGCGCTGATCGCCGCCACGGCTCCACCCGTCGTTGCACTCCTTGCTACCAGCAGCGTGCTCGCCGCAGAAAGCGTCATGCCCACAACCAGGTTGGCGCGATGAATGCGGGTCAACGGCAGCCCTCGTCGCCGCAGCGCATCGCTGAGATAGCCGCTAGAAAACATGCCCGCAGCACCGGCCAGAAACGGAATCGCCGCCAGCCAGCCGGTGCTTGCAAGGGAGACATGACGCGCCTCTTGCAGGTAGCCCGGCAGCCACGCAGTGTAGAGCCAGTTCGTGTAGTTGATGCCGCTGAATCCCAGCATCATCCCCCACACCGTGCGGCTGCGCAGCATCGCACGCCACATAGCCCGCGGTGGCTCAGGCTCAGGACACGCCGCTTGCTGAAGAGGCGCGTGCGACGTCAAGGGAGCCTGGTAAAGAGTCCACCACGCTCCGGCCACCAGCAGGCCCGCGGCACCCAGCGCCTCAAACATTGATCGCCACCCAAATCGCAGCAGCCACCACGTCAGTACCGGCGGCGCAGCGGCCAGCCCCAGCGTCTGCGACATGCTCATCACGGCGGTCGCGCGGCCTCGTTCCGCCTCGGGGAACTCCTCGCGCACAATGCCTATGCCGCAGGGATAGAACGGCGCCTCGCCGACGCCCAGCAGCACGCGCAAACTCAAAAACATGGGCAGGGTGCGCACCAGGCCCGTAAGCCCCTGGGCAAGCGACCAGACGCACAACCCCACGCCCAGAATCGTCCGCGAGCCCGTCCGCCGCAACGCAGCCACCAGCGGCAACTGCGCCGCGCCGTAAGCCAGCGAAAACGCAGCCAGCAACCATCCCATGTCGGTCGCATTCAGGTGCAACGCAGCCCGCACGCTCGTGTTGGCTACCGAAAGCGCGGTACGGTCAAAAAAATTCACCGCACCCGCGAGAAACAGCAAACCCAGCACGGTTCGCTGCCGCCCTGATGCCCTGACGTGCCGTGAGCGCTTCAAGTGGCGAGCATACTCCGGAGCTCCAGGACGAAGCCCCGGAAGCCACTCCCCTAGTTGGCCCGTTCGTCCTTCTTCCATGTCTCGCTGAGGTGGTGCAGGTGCTCCATGACCGCGTTCATATCAGCTGTTCTGGCCGTGGGACTGTAGGTAACTTCAGGATTTCTGCCATTCACAACAGTCCGACGCACGAAACCTTCGCTCTCCAGCGAACGCAGGCGAAGGGTCAGCAGCCGCGCTGAGATGCCTTCCACACTGCGCTTCATCGCGCCAAAGCGCATCGGCCCGTTCGTACTCAGCAGCCACAGGATATGCAGCGTCCACGGCCGCGTCAGCAACTCCAGCAGACCTGCCATCGGGCACCCTGCCGAGAGATCCTCCACCACCTTCGGGGATTCCTGCACTGACGACATCTCGACCAGCGTGTCAGGTTCATTTGCCAAAGCCCACCTCCATCTGGCGGAAACCATCCGCGGCGCAACCATTTTCGAAGTGCGCAGGCGGTTACTGCAAAGTGCCTACTCGCATCCTGACGCCCACTTACTTATAGTAACTTCTGAGCCGCGCGTCCTAGATCCATGGCGTGCGCCTGAGAGGAACCTCCCCTGTATGAAGATCCTGCATCTCGATTCCAGCGTTACCGGTGAAAAGTCCGTCAGCCGTCCCCTTTCACGGACCGCTGCTGAAAAGCTCAAGTCCGTCAACCCCGGCGCGGAATACATCTACCGCGACCTCGTAAAGGACTCTCTGCGCCACTACACCGCCGTTCTGCGCAGCCACGGCGACAACGAGGCCCAAGTTACACCCGAGCAGAAGGCTGAGCTCGCCATCGGCGAAGAGATCCTGAACGAGTTCATGACCGCTGACACCGTTCTGATCGGCGCCCCCATGTACAACTTCGGCGTGCCTTCCCAGCTCAAGGCGTGGATCGACCTGGTTTGCGTGGCAGGCAAAACGTTCCAGTACGGCGCTAATGGCCCCGAAGGCCTCTGTGCCGGCAAGAAAGTTGTCGTCATTTCTTCACGGGGCGGACTTTACGGCCCGGGTTCGCCATTCGAGTCCTTTGATCACCAGGAGCGATACCTGCGGGATGTCTTTACCTTTCTCGGCATCAAGGACGTCAACGTGATCACAGCGGAAGGCGTCGCCTATGGCCCGGAAAAGGCCGCCGCGGCCCTTGCCTCTGCGAACAGCAAGATTGAGCAGCTCGCGTAACGATGGCCGAGGTACAGACGAATGCAGAAAGCCGGACGGATGTCCGGCTTGCATTCTTAAGTAACAATAACTTTGCTCCAGCGCGCAAATACCGGGTTACTCTACCGGGTATGCCAGCCTTTTTTCGACTGGGACTTCTTGCGCTCGGATCGGCTCTGCCCGCTGCGGCGCAAGCTGCTTGCTCCGCACATGGACTTTCTTCTGCAGCAGGCACCGCCGCTTCGATCCGTCACCAACTCCATACATCGGCCGTCGCGAACGATGACCCCGCCATCTCGTCGGCCGTGGCAGCGCAACTGGAGCAGCTGAAGGGGGCGCTCGCTCTGGCTGCACAGGCAGCGTTTGCCTGCGCATCGGCTGGCTCCTCACCGGAGACACTGCAGACCCAGATCGCCGGTGCCCTGCATGCCAATCTCCTGACGCCTGCTGTCGGGCCCATTGAACTCAAGGGCAGCAGATCACTTGGTGTCTATGGCACCGATCTGTCGGTGCAGGTCTTCGAGCTCTTCGGCAAACCCCGCCTCTTTGAAGTTGATTTCCGCTACGGCATACAGTGTGGCGACGACCATCTGCTGCTCGTATTTCAGGCCGCGAGCGATACCGCTCCGGATGGCTGGCACCAGCAGCTGCGCTGGGACGCTCCCGGGTACAAGAGCGTCGGCGATGCTTTCGGTGACTTTGTTCTGCTGACGCCGATCACTGGGGATCCGCAGCACCCCAGCTGGCGCTACCTCGTCGCGCATGGGCATCCCGGCTGTGACGCCAGTCCGCGCCGGAGCCAGTTCGACCTCGACCTGCTTACGCCAACCGCCGATCCCGGGAAACCCGCCGTGAGCTGGCACCTGCGGCACGATTACACGCAGGACGGCAGTGTCGCACGCCTTGTCACGACGGAGAGCACCATCGAGTTCAGGCTCGTCCCTGCGAATCCTAATGACGGCGCAGGCAAAGACGCCGACACCAACGCCAGTCCAGCTGCGGCTTCGACGCAAGGTGCAGAGGCATCGCAGATCTACCGCTTTCACCTAAAGGGCGATGGCACCGTCGAGCCCGCGCCTGCGAACGCGGCAGTCGAGGGCACGGCGCCCGCCACCTCAACGGGGACACAAGCGTCTACAACGCACTAGCGTCGGTGAGCGCCTTCAACTGCACATCGCTCAGGTGCAGATCGACGGCCGCAAACAGGGCATCCATCTGCTCCACACTGGTGGCACTGGCAATGGGTGCCGTGATGGTGGGCTGTGCCAGCAGCCAGGCCAGCGCCACCGAAGCCTGCTGCGCCCCGGTATCCTCACCAACCTGCTTCAGCGCTTTCAGGATGCGCATACCGCGGTCGTCAAAGTACTTCTCCACACGCGATCCGCGCTTGGCACCCTTGGTGTCTTCCAGCGACTGGTACTTGCCCGTCAGGAAGCCTGAAGCCAGCGAGAAGTAGGGAATCACGCCCAGGCCGAAGCGCTCTGCCACCGGTGCCAGTTCCGTCTCATACTTCTTTCGGTCGTACAGGTTGTATTCCGGCTGCAGCGTCGAGTACGCAGGAAACCCACCCTGCTTCGACAGCTCTTCCGCCTCGGCCAGACGATCGCCCGTGTAATTGGAAGCCCCAATCGCTCGCACCTTGCCGCTCTTCAGCAGCTCGTCATAAGCGCCCAGCGTCTCTTCCAGCGGCGTCTCTTGGTCGTCCGTGTGCGACTGGTACAGATCAATCACATCGGTCTGCAACCGCTTGAGCGAGTCCTCAACAGATCGCAGAATGTAGTCCTTCTTCAGCCCCTGCGAGCCATCGCCCATCTTGAAGCCGACCTTGGTCGCCAGCATCACCTTGTCACGCTTGCCGCTCTCCGCAAACCACTTGCCCAGGATCGTCTCGGACTCGCCACCCTGGTGCCCAGGCAGCCACACAGAGTACACATTGGCCGTATCGATTGCATCGAACCCGCGATCGACAAACGCATCCAGCAGGCGGAAGGAGGTCGCCTCGTCTGCCGTCCAACCAAACACGTTGCCGCCAAACATCAGTGGCACAATCTCCAGACCCGACTTACCTAACGCGCGCTTTTGCATGACATCTCCCCTACGTCAGATGTGCGGCATCCCGGGAGGATGTGCCGCCCGCGCTAGTTCATCCATTTGCGGTTCTTGGGGTCGCGGCGCTCCGCCTCGGGGTCCAGGTAGCGCCCACCCTCATCGAACTTCACGTCCCGGCCCTGCTTCTGCATGTACACCGTGAACTTCTTGGCGGCGCGCCGTCGCTTGGCGCGATACCACGAGTTGCGCAGTGCGTAAAAGCCTTCAGCACTCGCAAAGCCGAACCCACGCCGCGGGGCAAAGCGCAGAAACAGCCATCCACACAGCCCATTCGTGATGACCAGCAGCGCATCCAGCCGTTGATGCGAGGACAGCATGACCGCCAGGTACACCAGCAGATAGATCATGGCGATGTACTTGGCCTTCACCCGCAGAATGAAGTTGAAGTTCAGCTCCTGATCCGGGTGCAGGCGCGCATACACCAACAGCAGCGCCAGCGAGAAAGGCCACAGGCCGTTGGTGACGGAGTCAGGGCTGAGCCCCTCGATGTATCTCCCGGCCGTAAACGTAAACAGCGTCGCCAGCAGCGATCCACCCACCGTGCAGGCGAAGAAAAACTCCGTCATCCACCGCGTTCCAAGCTCATCCTCCAGCGCGGAGCCGAAGAACCACACCGAAAGCGCCGCAAACAGAAAGCCGAACAGACCAAGCGAGATAAACGGGTAGGTGAGAAATTGCCAGATCTGCCGGTGTGCTGCGGCCACCGGCACCAGCGACAACAGCCCTCCCAGCGTGCCCTCGAGCTCGTGCGAAAACAAGCCGGCCAACAGCAGCCCGAAATACACGACGACGGCCGTCAGCAGAATGCGCCGTATTGCCCCGCGAAACGGTGGAAGCGCCACGGTTGTCGGACCATTGGATCGAAATGCCACGCTGATCTCCTATCGTGCGGGCACCGGGGGCACCGGCAACGAGCGATGGCCGTTCCCTGCCACCGCACGCACGCCAAATAGCACGTTGTCCTTGCTTACGTTGAGCTTTAAATGGGTCTCCGAGCCGGTGCTCTGCGCATGGCTCCAAGCCATCTCGTCAGTGTCACGCCAGACCACCTCATAGGTGGTGCCGGTTGGTGCAAACGCGCTCGGCTT
Source organism: uncultured Acidobacteriaceae bacterium (assembly GCA_964247615.1). GTDB lineage: Bacteria > Acidobacteriota > Terriglobia > Terriglobales > Acidobacteriaceae > Granulicella. The sequence goes on along the minus strand of CAXTVC010000039.1, from coordinate 4,871 downwards.
CCAGGTCAGTTCGGAGCTGTTGTCCAGCGCCGTTGTCAGCACGCGCACCTCCTGCGGCTCACTCGGGGCCTCCGCCAGTGACGCCAGTACGGCCGCATTCAGCCGCGCCACCTTCGCCACATAGCTCGTGTCCACAAACTTCAGGTAGTCGCCATACTCAATGCCGTTTTCCGTACGCAGCGTCTGATGCTGGTGATCGAAGTTCTCGCGCCACTCGGTGAAGCGGACCGCCGTAAAGCCTTCCGCGTTGAAGCTCGTATGGTCGCCCCCACGCAGGTACCGGTCACGCCGCTGAATCAGCACCGGATGGAACCCGGGCACCTGCCGTACGGCATTGCTGCGCGCACCGTTTGGTGCTGAAGGCAACCGCTGCAACCCAGGCTGAAAGTACAAGGGGGCAATCTCGGCGACCGTGCGCGCCAACTCCCGTGAGGGCGAATCATTCTCCGCACCCAGGCCCAGCGTCGCCTTCACCTGGTCCGGCGTCGCCACGCTGGGCACGCTTTCAGAAAACACCCGCACAGCATCTTTGTCCGCCATGGTGTCGCCAGGGGTGGTGTCGCCGCCCACGATGTCGTCGTTCAGCACGGCCTCCAGCGGCCATCCTTCGCTCTTTGCCAGCTTCGCCAGGTGCCGCGAGCCGTTCAGCCCCTGCTCCTCGCCGGCTACCGCTACAAATACAACCGTACCCGGCAGCTTCAGCTTGCTAAGCGCCCGCGCCGACTCCAGCGACACGGCCACACCGCTGGCATCGTCGTTCGCCCCGGGCGCGGTCAGCTTCGGGTCCATCACGTCCGTGGCCCGCGAATCGTAATGTCCCGTCACCAGCACCCACGGCGCTGCCTTATCCGTGCTCGTGCCATGCAGCACCGCATAGACATTCACCAGCCGGGTCGGCTGCTTGATCCGCGACCGCGGCTCCGTGTTCGCCGGCTCGGTGTAGTCGTCGCGCTTGACCTCCAGGCACCCGCCGCAGTTGGTCGAAATTCGCTTGAACTCGCTCTCGATCCAGTCCGCAGCCGGCAGAATGCCCTGCCCTGCAGGAAGATCGGTGCCCGTGCTGGAAAGTGTGTTGCGCGTGCCAAAGGTGACCAGCTTGGCAATGTCGGCCTGCACGGCTTCCGGCCGGATCGACGCCAAGGCCTCGACGATCTGCGGATCGGCCTGCCTCTGGGGTAGCGGATTGGCCCGGGCCGCGCTGGGCGCCCCAACTTGGGCCAGGCCCGCCGACGCACCGTATATCCCCGCCAGCATCCCGAAAACAATCTGCCGTCCCAGCCGGTGATTCATCAATCGCACACTCTCTTTCACTCGCGCAACAAACCGCTTCCGGCCTTCGTGCGTCTCATGTTGACTGCGACCGAGCCTCCCGCTAGAACTAGGGGAAGCTGCCTCGCTGGACCCATCACCATCGTACTAGCCCGCCGTTGGGCCCCTAGCTAATAAGGAGAGTTTCATGCCTGTCGTCTGCCCCGAATGCGATAACCCACTCGAGATCGACCAGGACGACATCGAAGATGGCGACACCCTGCAGTGCGCCGAATGCGGTACCGACCTTGAAATCGTCTCAGCCGATCCGCTAGAGATCGCGCCCGTCGAAGAAGAAGGCTACGACGACGAAGACAAGGACGACCACCGCAACAGCGACGAGGATGAGGACGAATAAGTTGTCCTCGCCTGTCTCATCTTCTTTCCGTTCCACTCCGCGCGCCATGCGCCGCTTCCTTCTGGAGGCGGTGACGGTGTGCGTTTGCACCTTTTTCCCACTCCACGCGCAAGCGCAGGCGAAGGCAGCCCCTCATCACATCATTGAGGGGCACGTCGTGAACGCCGCCAACGCGCCGGTGGTAGGCGCTGTCGTCTACCTGGAAAATCCCAAGAGCCTCGACGTGCAGAGCTACCTGACGGACGAAAAGGGCTATTTCCATTTCAACCAGATCACCGCGCAAACTGATTACAACGTCTGGGCCGAGCAGAACGGCGTGGAGACAAAGCACAAGTTCGTCAGTCAATTCAGCAGCCATGTGCACTTCAACATGACGTTGAAGCTCATCCCGGAAAAGAAGAAGAAGTTCCTTGGCATCTTCTGAACCAGGCTGCTGTTTGCAATCCGAACCTGATCCACCTTCACCCGCCCAAAAACCCGTTGCGATCCTTTGCGCAACCTCCGCGCCCTTTGCGTTCCGCCTTGGCTTTCACGCCAGCAGGTAGCGCGGCGCGTGCCACGCCGCATCCCACAGAGCATGAGCAGCGAAGCAAAGTTCTCCGGTATCCCAGACGACCCACAAACACCGCAAGTCCCGCTCGACCGCCGTCATTTTCTGCACACCGCCGGAGGTCTGCTGGCCGCCGCCGGTCTGGCTCCCCTGGCCGCTGCGCAGAGCCCGCAGTCCCAGCCCAATGGGCAAAACTACGTTTCGCTCTCGCCCATCCACAATGTGCAGACCGAAGGCCCGGAAAAGGAACCCGGCCCCTTTGAGCCCGCCGACGCACGCATCGGCTTCGCCATTGTGGGCCTTGGCCGCCTGAGCCTCGACGAAATCCTCCCCGCCTTCGCCACCTCAAAGCTCTGCAAGCCCGTGGCCCTCGTCTCCGGCGAGCCCGAGAAGGCCCGCAAGATCGCCGCCCAGTACGGCATTAAGCCAAGCGCCTGCTACACGTACGACACCTACGACCAGATCGCGCAAAATCCCGAGGTCAAAGTCATCTACATCGTGCTGCCTAACAGCATGCACCTGGAGTACACGGTGCGCGGCGCCAAGGCGGGCAAACACATCCTTTGCGAAAAGCCCATGGCCACCAGCGTCGCTGACTGTCAAAAGATGATTGACGCCTGCAATGCAGCCAACGTCAAGCTGATGATCGCCTACCGCCAGCAGTATGAGCCTAACAACCGCGCCATCGTGAAGATGGTCAAGGAGGGCAAACTCGGCACCCTGCGCAGCTACATCGCCACCAACACCCAGAACGAAGGCGACCCTACCCAGTGGCGCCTCAACCGCAAGCTCGCCGGCGGCGGCTGTCTGCCGGACGTTGGCATCTACTGCCTCAACGCTGCACGCTTCCTCACCGGCGAAGAGCCCAATGAGGTCTTCGGCTACACCGTGCAACCGGCCGGCGACCCGCGCTTCAAAGAGGTCGAAGCCACCTGCAACTTCACGCTGCGCTTCCCCTCAGGCTTCCTCGCCGCGTGCAGCACAGGCTATGCCGGCCACCATTCAGCCTTCCTTCGCCTTGAAGGCTCGGACGCCTGGGCCGAGCTCGCCCCCGCCTTCGGCTACCACGGCTTAAAGCTGAAGTCTTCAAAGTTCATCGATGGTCATGAGACCACCATGGAGCCCACCATTCCCGACAAGGACCAGTTCGCCCTCGAGATGGATCACATGGCCGAGTGCGTCATGCAGAACAAACAGCCCCACACCCCCGGCGAAGAGGGCCTGCAGGACCAACGACTCGTCGAAGCTATCTACGAGTCCGCCCGCACCGGAAAAGCCGTCAAAGTTTCCCCGCCGACCAAACCCACCCGAGGCCCAGACCCCACCGAAGCGTCTTAGAAACGGCTAACCCCGGAGGAACTGACAGTCAACGGTTGTCCTCCCACCACCATCTTGTCTCTCAACTTCGCAACCAATTTGTCATCTCGACCGAAGCGAAGCGCAGTGGAAAGACCTGCTTCCTAGCCGTTGCAGCAAGTTGGCGTCTTAGCCGGCCACCTACTTCCGCAACGCCCACCCAGCCAACGCCCGCGGCAGGCTCGGGTCCGAGAACAGAAACCCATCCTCCCTTAACCGCCGTGGAACCGCCCTGATACTCGTCAGGACGGTCTCCTCGGCCATCTGCCCCAATGCAAGCCGCGCCGCCCACGCCGGCACAGGAATCATCGCCGGCCTTCCCACCGCCGCGGCGATCTCACGCGTATACACGGCACCCGTCACCGGCTCCGGCGACACGACATTCACCGGCCCGCGCAGAGTCGCAGACGCCATCGCATACCCAACCACCCGGGCAACATCCGCCAGCGTCACCCAACTCACATACGCCTTGCCCCCGGCAATTGGCCCAGCGAGCCCCATGCGGAACAGCGGCAGCATCGTCGCCAGCGCGCCGCCCTCGGGCGTCAGCACCACGCCAATCCGCAGGTTCACCACCCGCGCCACCGGCTCCAGGGCATCGGCCGCGGCCTCCCACTCCTTGCACACCCCGGCCAGAAACCCCGTCCCTAACGGGGTCCCTTCATCAACAACGGCCTCCCCGCAATCGCCGTAGCAGTTGATTCCGGAAGCACACAACAACACGCCCGGCGGCCGGTCTGCGGCCCGCAGCGCCGCTACCAGACCCCGCGTTCCGTCTACCCGGCTGTCACGTATGCGGCGCTTCTTGGCGTCGGTCCATCGCCCCGAAGCCACCGGCTCGCCAGCCAGGTGCACCACCGCATCGAACCCGCTCACAGCAGCCGGATCCAGGGTTCCACCCGCCCGCCAACGCACACCCTCTCCAGACGCATCGCCCCGCAGCAGAGGCACAACCGTATCGCCCATCGCACGATGCGCGGCAACCACCGCACGCCCAAGCAGCCCCGTCGAGCCGCTTACCAACACCCTTCGCGCTTCACTCGCCCCAGCCCGCATTCGCCCATGCTCGCAGATTCTGTCCTACCCTGAGACACGAGCACAAAAAGCAGGGCAGAAAGCGAAGAGGGGGCGAATACAATACTTGCAGAACGGCATGTCCGACGACCTCCATCCCGGTGAGCCCGCCGCCGATCGCTTCGGCTTCCTGCACATCGACCTCAACAGCTTCTTCGCCTCGGTCGAGCAGCAGATCCACCCCGAGTACCGCGGCAAACCCACCGCCGTCGTCGGCACCATGGC
>CAXTVC010000038.1:9368-29492 GCA_964247615.1 uncultured Acidobacteriaceae bacterium | reverse complement strand
CACAGAATCGTCGTAAAGCTTGGCACCAACGTCATCATGCGGGCTGATGGCAAGGTGGCGTTGGGGCTGCTTTGTGGCCTGGTGGAAGGCATCGCGGTGTTGCGTGAGCAGGGTGTTGAGGTCCTGGTCGTGAGCTCCGGCGCGGTGGGGTTGGGCGTGGAGCGACTGGCATTGCCGGTGCGCCCCACGGCCCTGGCTGAGGTGCAGGCTTGTGCCGCGGTGGGGCAGTCGCGGTTGATGGCGCTGTATGACGATGCGTTTGACCGGCTTGGTTGCCGCATTGCGCAGGTGTTGCTGACGGAGGATGATTTTCGCGATCCGGTGCGACATGCCAATCTGCGTGCGACGCTGGACTCGTTGCTGAGCCTGGGTGTGATCCCGATTGTGAATGAGAACGATACGGTTTCGACGATGGAGCTGGACCGGCCCCTGGGTGCGCGGGAAGGTGTGAGCGCACAGCGGATCTTTGGCGATAACGACAAGTTATCGGCGCTGTTGCTGGAGCATATTGGGGCGGATCTGCTGGTGCTGCTGTCGGATGTGGATGGGCTGTATGACCGTGACCCGCACGCGCCCGGTGCAGAGGTGTTGGCGCATGTGCCGGCCATCGACGCGGCTGTGCTGGCGCTTGCGTATGGAGGCAACGGTCGGGGGCGTGGCGGGATGCTTTCCAAGCTGGAGAGTGTGCGGATAGCGCTGGAGGCGGGTAAGCAGGCGGTGATTGCGAATGGACGTACGCCGCGGGTGCTGGAGCGGATCGTTGCGGGAGAGCCGGTGGGTACGCGCTTTGGGGTGCTTCCTGTGAAGGATGACGAGCAGGCCGAGGTGCTGCGGTGAGTGCCGCGGAGACCTTGCGGAGCGCACCTGTAGCCAGGGATGTGCGAGCTGTTGCAGTGCGGGCGAAGCTGGCGTCGCGCCGGCTTGCGACGTTGCGTGAGAGCGAGCGGAATGCAGCGCTGGAGGCCATGGCGGCTGCGGTGGCGTTGTCCTCGGGTGCCTTGTTTGCGGCCAATGCAGAGGACCTGCGGGCGGCTGACGGGCGGGGTGAGGGCGATGCTCTTTCGCCGGCGACGAGGTCGCGTCTGCAGCTGACAGAAGGCAAGCTGCGCGAGATGGTGGAGGGGATGCGTGCTGTGGCCGCGCTGCCCGACCCGCTGGGGCGGGTGCTCGAGGCGACGGAGTTGGATGATGGCGATCCGCGGGGCGGCAGCAGGCCGCAGCATGGCCTGCATCTGCAGAAGCTCAGCGTGCCATTGGGTGTGTTGGCGGTCATCTTTGAAGCGCGCCCGGATGCGGTGACGCAGATTGCTGCGCTGGCCCTGAAGAGCGGCAATGCCGTGATTTTGAAGGCCGGGCGTGAGGTGGAAGGGACCGCGGTGGCGCTGGTGCATGTGTTGCGTGAGGCGCTGCGTGCACATGGCATGGCGGAGGATGCTGTGTCTTTGGTCATCGGGCGCGAGCAGGTAGCAGAGCTGCTTGGAGCGCATGACCTGATCGATATGGTGATCCCTCGCGGCTCGAAGCAGCTAGTGGAGTATGTGCAGGCCAACACGCGCATCCCCGTGCTGGGGCACTCGGAGGGGGTGTGCCACATCTATGTGGATCGCGCGGCGGATCCGGCGCTGGCGCTGCGGGTGATCGCGGACGCCAAGCTGGATTACCCTGCAGCGTGCAATGCGGTGGAGACCGTGCTGGTGCATCGGGAGATCGCGGAGGGCTTCGTGCCGGCGCTTGTGCACGATCTCGGGCGGCTGGGCGTGCGTGTGCACGGCGATGCTGCGGTGCGACGACTCAGTGAAGGGGAAGCGCTCCCTGTTGAGGACTGGCACACGGAGTTCGGTGAGGCCGAGTTGTCGGTGGGCGTGGTGGAATCGCTGGATGCGGCGATCGAACACATTCACACAAACGGCTCTTCGCATACAGAGAGCATCCTGACCGAAGACACGGAGGCAGCGGAGCAGTTCCTGCGCGAGGTGGATGCGGCTGGCGTGTTTCATAATGTGTCGACGCGTTTTGCGGATGGCTTTCGCTATGGTTTTGGGGCGGAGGTTGGTATCTCGACGAGCAAGCTGCATGCACGCGGGCCGGTCGGGCTGGAAGGCCTGACGACGTACAAATACGTGCTACGCGGCGACGGGCATGTCGCCGGAGATTATCGTGGCGCCGAGGCGCGTGCCTTTACGCATCGGCGGCGATAGACTCCCCCTAGCTGCACACGGGCGCAGGCCGGGCAGAGGAGATACCGAGTGTCTGGTGGTGAAATAGCAGAGGTTGCCTTTGGCAGTCTTATGGTGATCGGCTTCCCTGTATGGGACGTGCTGACCATGGGCGCGCTGCGAAAGAACTCTACGCACAAAGCGCGCATGAGGCTGTATCGCCTGATCCTGCTGGTCGAGTGGGGGGCTGTTGCTCTGGTGTGGATCCTGGAGCGTGTTGTGCGCGGGGGTGGTGGCTTCTTTTTTCGCCTGGAGAAGAACCCAATTTCGAGGCTGGCCGGCAACGGAGCGCTGAACCGGGGGTTGCTGCTCGGCATAGGTGTTGGCCTCCTGATTGGCCTGATGATGCCCATCCTATTAACCCGACTGAGTTCCGCGGTGGCGGCCAAAACGCAGCTGGCGCTGAAGCCTATTGCGTTCCTTCTGCCTCGAGGTAGCGAGGAGCGTTTTACGTTCTTTCTGGTCGCGCTTACGGCTGGGTTCTGCGAAGAGGTGCTCTACCGCGGCTTTCTGCTGCACGTTTTGTCGCGGGATCTCAGGATGCCGGGGCTGGCTGCCCTTGGTGTGGCCGCCGTTGCCTTTGGGGCGGCGCATGCTTACCAGGGATGGACGGGCGCGCTTGTGACGGGTGTTGCCGGGGTGGGGTTTCTGGCGGTGTATTGCCTGACCGGCAGCCTGTTTCCAGGCATCTTGCTGCACGCGCTGATCGACATACGACCTTTGTTTCTTCTGCCCAGGGCGATGGCCTTTCCGGAGAGTGATGCCCATGCGCCTGCAAGCTGACGAGGCCGTTTCGAGTGTCGCATCCGGGGCTCCGTGCCGGGTGCTCGTTCTCGGGACGGGGCTGATTGGGGCCTCGTTGGGCCTGGCGCTGAAGGGTCTTGGGACGGGATTCGGCGGCCATGTGCTGGGCTGGGATGCGAATCCGGAGGAGTTAGCGAAGGCGCTTGCGATGGGCGCGATCGATGAGGCGCTGCCAAGCCGTGAAGCGGCGTTGGCACTTAGCCCTGCTGCGGACGTTTATGTACTGGCTACGCCGGTGCTGCCGATTCTGGACTGGATGCAGCGGTTGGCGCCCGTGCTTCCCCCAAGCTCGCTGGTGACCGATGTGGGCAGCACGAAGCGTGAAATTGTGCAGCTGGCCCGGACGCTCTACAACGGGCCGGGGCAGCCCGCGTTTTTGCCCAGCCACCCCATGGCGGGCAAGGAGGCAGGTGGGGCCGCGCTGGGGGAGGCGACCCTGTTTCAGGGGGCGGCCTGGCTGTTTACGCCGGCAGCTGCCGCCACGGAGAGGACCAGCCAGTGGCGGGGATGGATCGAGGCCATGGGGGCGCACACGCATGAGATCGAGGCCGATGAGCATGATCGGCTTTGTGCGTGGGTGAGCCATCTGCCGCAGATGCTGTCTACGGCGCTTTCGGCACTGCTGGAGGAGACCTTTGCGGACGACCCAAGAGGTCGTGCCGTGATGGAGGCGATCGGCGGACGCGCGTTGCGTGAGACCACGCGGCTTGGGTCAAGTCCCTACAGCATGTGGAGGGACATTGCGCTGACTAATACCGCGCCGCTCGCCGCCACGCTTTATGCCCTGGAACAAAAGCTGGCCCACGTACGTGAGAACCTGCGAACACCTGAGCTGCGCGAGGAGTTTGCGACGGCGAATTGTTTTCGGGCACGGCCTCGGGAAGACTGAAGCTGCAAGCGGGCCTCCTATTGAGGCCCGCTTGGATCGATCTACAGCCGGAGTTTAGTGGTGACCGCCGCCACCGTGGTCGCCGCCGCCCGCGAAGCCGCGACCGCCGCCACCGTGGAAGCCTTCATGATGTGCTTCGCCGTAGGCCCCATGCCAATCGTTGCCATGGAAGTTGTTGAAGTTGTTATGGACGTCGACGTGCTCGCCGCGATTGGGGTAGCCGCCATGGTAGCCGTAGCGGGGATCGAAGTCATGATTGACCGCGCCATAGCCGCCGGGCCTGCCGTGATACCAGGGACCGGCGCCGAGAAACAGCCCGCCGTTGAACCACTCGGGACCATAGTAGCCGTAGGGGGCGCACTGGTAGGGGGCGTAGCCATAGTAGCCGTAGGGGCAGCCGGGAGCTGGTCCACCGACGTTGACACCGAAGGAGACCTGAGCCGGGGCGCTGGCTGGTGCAGCGAAGGCAAGACCCACAGCCGCAGCTGCGGTGAAAAGAGCGTTGCGCACAGAACGAGCTTGCATTTGAAACACCTCGCTCTGTAAGAACGCGGTTTTGGCCGTGAGGTTGCGCGAGCGGCTCTGCACCGAATGGGGCATTACACCCGTGAGCGGGACGGGGCGTTCTTGGGACGCCTCTTTGGCGGCACGGGCTTCTTCAGTTGTGCGGCCTCAGGGCGCTCGCGCTTGCGTTCTACCTTCTTACCAGCGGCGGCACGATTCAGGGCCTGCACCTCGCCCCCGGTGAGCTCGCGGAAACCCCCGGGCGGTACGTCCAGCGTGAGGGCACCATAGGCGATGCGGCGGATCTTTTCAACGTGGTGGCCGACCTCCTCAAACATCTTCCGCAGCTGACGATTGCGGCCCTCGGTCAGCGTGACCTCAAACCAGGGATTCTCCCCTCCGCGGACCTGTTCGATCTTCGCGGGCTGGGTGAGGATGCGGTCCCGGCGGCCGGTTTTGACCTCGTTCAGCCGCCCACGGTCGATCATGATGCCGCGCCGCAACTGGCCGACAGCTTCGTCGGTGGGTTTGCCGGAGACCTTGACGAGGTAGGTCTTTTCCACGCTGGCGGAGGCTTTGGAGAGACGATTGGCGAGATCGCCATCGTTGGTCATCAGGAGAAGGCCCTCGCTGAGGTAATCGAGGCGGCCGACGGGGTAAAGACGGGGCAGTTTGGAGTGCTCGCCGGTGACCTTCTTCTGGGACTCCTGCCCGAGCAGGCGGGCGACGGTTGGCCGGCCCTCCGGGTCTTCCAGCGTGGTGACGTAGCCGCGGGGCTTGTTGAGCATGAAGTAGCGCTGCGGCTCGGGGGCCCCCAGCAGTTTGCCATCGACGCGGATGTGATCGCGGGCGGGGTCGGCACGGGTGCCGAGCTCGGTGACGACTTCACCGTTGAGCTGTACGCGGCCTTCCAGGATGATCCCCTCCGCGGCGCGGCGGCTGGCGATGCCGGCCTGGGCGAGGATCTTTTGAAGGCGATCGCCTCGCGGCGTGTCGTCGGTGCTGGGCTTCGCGGCGTCGCGGCGAGGGGTGGTCATCTACTGATTATGCGGCTTTCCGGGCAAAGCCGCAGGCCTTTATGCCCAGAGAGCTCAGTCAGCACCCGCGATGAGATCGCGATGGCGGCGCATGGAGAGCACCAGGGCTTTGCGGAGCTGCACGGCGATCAGTGGGGTGAACACGGCGGCAAAAACGGCCCAGATGACCAATGCGTGCCATTCCCACTGCCAGAGCAGATGAACCAGTTGCAACGGATGGCGGTGGCTCAGGTGGAGGATTTCGGCCTTGGACATGGGCAGGCGCCGGGAGCCGAAGACGTGGATGCCCGCATTGATGAACGGCAAAAACAGAAGCCACTGCAGTGGGGAGACGATGTGGATGCCAATCTGCGTGGCCACGTAGTTCAAACGGAACAGCCAGGCCAGAAACAGCATGCAGACGGTGGTGACGCCGAGAAACGGATTGATGCCGATCACGATCGCCACGGCGAGGCTCCAGGCCAGGCGCTTGGGAGTGACGCCATGTTTGAGCAGGCGCAGCAGCGGCCGCAGAACACGGCAGCGCAGGACGTTACGCAGCTTCTCCGCTGGAGTCTTCACCTCTCGTAAGAGTGCAGATTCGACGCGCGGGTCACTTCCGGGCGCTATTTGTTGTGATGGGGAAAGCAGTGGCAGGTGATCAGTCCTTGTGAGCGAGCCGTTGGGGAGTGACACGGGCTGGGGAAGGGCCGAAGCTATTTAGGCCAGTCCAGTCGACTGAGCCTGCTCGTGGGCATGATAGCTGGAGCGGACCAGGGGGCCGGACTCGACATGACGGAAGCCCATGGCGAGGGCTTCGTGCTTCAGAAAGGCGAACTCCTCGGGGGTGTAGTAACGGGCCATCGGAAGGTGGTCGCGGGAGGGGCGGAGGTATTGGCCGACGGTGAGGATATCGACCTTGCGATCGGCGAGATCGCGGAAAACGCCGAGCAGCTCGTGCATTTCTTCGCCCATGCCGACGATGATGCCGGTCTTGGTGACGAGGGGCCCCTCCGGGTGCAGGGCGGACTCACGCTTGGCGGCATCGAGGAAGTGCAGGGACTTTTCATAGCGGCCGCCGGACTTGGCGACGCGGTACAGGCGCGGCACGGTCTCGATGTTGTGGTTCAGGATCTCGGGGCGGGCGTCCACGACCATGCGGCGGGCTGCGTCGACGCCCTGGAAGTCGGGGGTGAGCACCTCCACCATGCAGCCCGGGGCCTGGCGGCGGATTTCCGTAATGACGTTGACGAAGGCCGTAGCTGCGCCGAGATTGTCGTCGTCACGATTCACGGAGGTGATAACGGCGTGTTGCAGGCCGAGGGTGGCGACGGCATAGGCGACGCGCTCGGGCTCGGTGTGGTCAATGGGCTCGGGACGGCCCTTGGGCACGGCGCAGAAACCGCAGCGGCGGGTGCACAGGTTGCCGAGCATCATGAAGGTGGCGGTCTTGTGATTCCAGCACTCGCCGATGTTGGGGCATTGCGCGCTCTCGCAGACGGTATGCAGGTTCAGGTCGCGGGCGAGCTTTTTGAGTGAGTGGAAGGTGTCGCCCATGGGGGCACGCGCCTTTAGCCACTCCGGTTTTTTGACCGGCTTGCGGGGGCTGAGGTCGATCTGGATCAGCGTGTCGTTCTGGAGCAGCGGCGCCATGGACTGCCTTGATTGTATCTGGGACGGACAGGGGTCGCAGCGTTTGGCTGGCCCGTCCCGGAGGCCCTCGGTCTTTTCGTTTCACTGGGTGCGAATCACGACGGCACTGGCGGAGGGCACGTCAACAGCCTCGTGGACCGCCTCGCCCGAGCCGGGGGCCCATGTGCCATCCGGTGAAACGGCAGCACCGCCCAGCATGATCCCGATGGTGGCCTCCAGGGAGGGCCCGGTGAGACGTATGGCGGTTGCCGCGCCAAGACGGAGGCCACGCAAGGACACGCGAGCCCCTTGCGTGGCCGACCTGTTGATGACCACCAACGAGCGGAGGCGACCGGCGCGCGCGAGACCGTAGATAGTTACGCCCTCTGCAACGGGGCTCTGTGTGACTGCGACAACTTCGGGTGCTTCCCTGGACGCGACGGCAAAGGCAAGCATGCCGTAGTACGGGGCGCCGGCATGGTTGTTGCCGCCGGCATCTTCCCCGATCGGTGAGTACGAGCTGATGAAGCCGAGCTGGTTGACGCCGGTCTCCATGTTGACGCCAGCACATCCGGCCCCCGCGAGCAGCAGCATGTAATCCAGTGTCCAGAGCGCACCGAGGAGGGAATTGCTTACCCCCGGGCGGCCACCCCCGAAGAAGGAGTTGGTCTCGCACATACGCCAGGGCAGGCGGCTCTTCACCGAGGCCTGGCGCAGCCGTGCGAGGGTGTCCTGCAGGGCGGGGTCGGCGTGCGCCAACTGGCCCGACGTGCCGCTCTTCTGGCTGCCCCGGTAGTAGTGCGTGGTGAGGAGCTGCACTTCTCCACGGGCATCGGCGGCTGTGCGTTCGACCCACTCCACAGAGGCGGCGGTGTCGGGCGCGGCGAAGTGAAGGCCTGGGAGCGCGGTGATGAGGGCTGCATGCCAGCGGGTGTACTCCGCGCGCCAGGTTTCATAGGTGTACGGCGCGGGGCGGATGGGCGGATCGCCTTTCCCATAGTTCTCGACTTCATTGCCGAGTTCGATGGCGAGCAGCCGGGGCCCAAGGATCCGGGCGACGTCTTCCGCCTCGAGCAGGGCCTCCTCGAGGGTGCTCCGGGCGAAGTTCAGGCTCCAGATCGCGGTCCATTGGCACGCGTCGAGGAAGCCGCGAAGCTGTTGGAGACTGGCCCGGGTAACGACCGTGTCCCTGGGCTCGGTACGCACTTCGCCCTGGGGGGAGTAACGGGTAAAGTCAGCGACGATGCCGCCCAGACGTAGGACGCCGCTCCCGCCGAGGTTCCGCACGAGATGGACATACGACGTGTTGTGCTCGCTGAGCAGCCCCAGACGCGCCGCAGAGGACATCTCATAGCCGAGTCCCGTGAAGTTCTCCGGAATGACAGCGAGTACGCCACCGGTCCTGACTTGGAGGTCAGAAGCACTGTCTTCCAAAGCCAGCGATTGTGTTGCCCGGAACAAGAGGCCGGCCGCAGCCCAGCGCGTCGCAGTGTGCAAGAGGGTGCGGCGCGAGAGGGTACAGGCGTGGACTGTCAGGTCGTGAGTGAGTCTGTCGTTCATTGGGGGCAGAGATCCGGCTTAGTGGGTACCGAGGATGGGCGTAGCGAAGGTTGTCTCGCGGAACAGGGCAGGGGGCTTGCCGGCATGAGCGGCCTGGCCCAGGACCTGCGCGAGTGAGACGTTCTGGCAGCGTTCGAGCTCCAGGGCGGAGCCGAAGTAGGCGGGCAGTGACTTGCCCCAGTGAACGCCGACACCGTTGAGGGACAGGCCATCGACACCGGTCGCAAAGACGCCGGCTGTGTCGCGGCGGTCGAGGCCACCGGGGCCGAACCCGTCGCTTGGGCGCATGTCGTAGAAGCCGCCGGGAAATGACGTCGTTTTTTCGAGCGTGACGCTGATGTTGCGTAGTTCTATGTCACGCAGTGGGGCGTCTTTGGAACCGCGGAGATAGATGCCGCTTTCACCGCGGCAGAGCATGTCGACAAAGGCGATGTTGCGCACCACGCCTGCGGGTCCGCCCGTGACGCGCGGCACGCTGGACAGGGCGATGGGCTCGCCGGAGCCCCACCACATGGTTGGGCGCATGCGGGTCTCAATAGTCATGCCGGTGAAGAGCATGTCTTCGACCGTGGCACCGTCGCGATTGAGGAAGCTGATGCCGCGGTTGCTGCGGACGATCGTGCAATTGCTGACGACGACGGAACGCAGAGGATAGGGCCCTTCGGTCTCGATCTTGATGCCGGCGGAGGAGGACTCCAGCGTGCAGTTGGTGATCGTGACGCCCTCGCAGGGGCCGTACTGGCCGAAGTTTCGTGAGGCCTTGAGGATGAGGCAGTCATCGCCGGCGACGATGTTGCAGCTTTCTATGCGGACCTGGCGGCAGTGGTCGATGTCGATGCCGTCGCAATTGGGCACGTCGAGGTCGTTGAGGATGGAGATGCCCTGGATGTGGAGGTCGTCGCAGCCGATGGGGTGGATGGTCCAGGTGGGGCTGTCGCGAATGGTGAAGTGCTCGAGCAGCGTGCCGCGGCAGCTGACGAGGATGATCATGCGGGGACGGCCGTCGGGCGGGTTGCGTGCCTCCGGGCCGTAGAGCGGGTCGTAGGGGCCCAAAAAGGGCTGGGGCACGGGGTAGCCGTCCGGGCCTTTGGGTGGGAAGAAAGCGGCGAAGTTGCCGTTGATCGTGCCGGTGCCGCTGATGTGGACGTTCTCGCAGCCTTTGGCGAAGAGCAGCGAGCCGAACTCGTGGTAATCCTCGCGGGTGGGGCTGGCGAGCAGTGTGGAGCCGGCCGCGAGATGCAGCTCCACATGGGAGCGCAGGCTGACCGTGCCGCTGAGGAAGGTGTGCCCGGCGTCAAGGATGACGCGGCCGCCACCGGCCTGAGCACAGGCGTCGATGGCTTGCTGGATGGCTGTGGTGTCTTTGGTGCGTCCATCGCCGCGCGCGCCGAAGTCCAGGGGACTCCAGAGGCGTTCGGTTGTTGCGGCGGCGCGAGGGTCGAGCGCCAGGGCGGACAGGGGTGCGATGGAAGCGAAGGCTGCTGCGGCAAACCCGGTGGTGAAGTGGCGACGTGTACAGCGCGGCAGGGGCCGTCCTGAAAACATGCGAGCGATTGTATCCACGCGTTTGCAGCCGGGGGAAGCGCAGTGCGTGAACCCCGCGGAGAGGGCCTAGTGGAGGCGCTCGCGAACCTCGGTGCGGCTCAGGTAAAGAAAGAAGACGAGCGCAAACAGGCCCTGGATGATGTACGGAAGATGGTGCGAGGCGTGGAAGCCATAGAAGTAGCCCGCGGCCATCAGGACGCAGCCCGCGGTGACGATCGCCCAGCCCCAGCGCCGCAGGCGCAACATACCGAACAGACCGACCAGCATGAGCGAGCACACGGCAAAGATGGAGTACTTGACCGAGCCCATGCCGAAGACGTTGCGCATGGCAGCAAAGGCGTTCAGCATCGAGAAGACCAGAAGGTACATGCCAATGACCGCCATGCCGGGGAGCATGCCCTGCGCTTCGCCGGCGGGTATTCCGGGCAGGCGACGGGCTTTGAAGTCGGTATCGACGGCAGGGGAGGTTGTGGGGTCTACGAAGCGGCTGACGGGTTGCTGCGTCTCGGGATTTGGGTCCTGTGGTGGCACGTCTACCAGTATCGCGCTTTCTTTAGTGTGCTTGCAGGATGCGGCCCCGCAGGTCTCTCCACGGCGCTGACGATGTCAGCTCCGGTCGCGATGACATTGGAGTCACTTACCGCGTGAGCTTGGCCGAGACCACTGTCGACATTGACGAAACTTACAAGCTAGAACTTACAACCTACAACCCTTAAACCGTATGCAGATAGGCGAGGATCGCGGCGAGATCATCCGGGTCGATGTTGGGTTGGGCGGGCATCATGCCATGACCGTGGAGCACGGTAGCGGTGACACGTTCGTCGTTGGCTGGCGCCCCGGAGTGCAGATAGGGCTTCTTGAAGACGCCGGCCAGCGTGGGACCGCGCTTGGCTTCGTCCACGCGCTCATTGTGGCAAAAGGCGCAGTGGGTTTGGAAGGCGGTGTAGCCGGCGGTCTGCTGGGCGTTCAACTGCTCCAGCGGCATGGGAGGAGGTGTGCTGTGACAGCCCGCCGTTGCCCCACAGAGCAGCGCCAGAAGCAGGGCCGCAGGAAGGCTTTTCACTTGACGGCTTCCTTGAAGATCTGTTCCGCGAGCAGGTTCTGTACCTTGGCCTGGTCGCGCAGCATTTCGAAGTAGGCGCTCTTCAGGAGCTGGGAGCGGCTGTCGTGAATCTGCTGCCGGATAGCCTGCTGCACGCGCGGGTCATTCAGGTTGCGCTGGCCGGCCTGGGCTTTCTCCAGCAAGCGGAAAATGGCGTACCCGCCGATCTTCTTGGGGTCGTTCGCGTCCGGGAAGGGAATGATGTCGGTGTCCTGCCCGGCATGCAGTCTGCCGATGGCCGCGAAGAGCGCGGGATTGCCCTTGAGCTGCGACTCGGGAACGGTGCCCATATCGCCGCCGTTGGAGGCTGTCTGGGGGTTCTCCGAAAAATTCATGGCGATGGTGCCAAAGTCTTCGCCGGCGTCGAGGCGGTTCTTCAGTGTTTCTACTTTCTTGCGGGCGTCACCGTCGGAGGTCGCCTTGGAGTTCTGCAAATTGCCGGTCGTCGCGCCGGGGCTGGACGTAACCAGGATCTGTGCGAGGTGATAGGTGTTTTCGAGCAGATTGAAATCGCCCTTGTGCGCGTTGTAGAACGCACTCACGTCGGCATCGGTGACCGTGATTTTGGAGTTAATTTCCTTGTTGAGCAGCTTGTCGAACGTGATGGATCGGCGCAGGTCATGGCGTACGTCGTCAAGAGAATGATTGGAGGCTCTCAGACGTGCGTTGAACTGCTCCTCCGTGTAAGGAGCCTTCATTTCCTGCAGCTTTGCATCCACCTCGGCATCGGTAGCCGTCAGGCCAAGTTTGGCAGCGCGCTGGTAGGTGATTTCTTCCACGATGAGTTCGTGAAGAATATTCAACTTCAGAGACTCGCTCTGCTCGCTTGAAGGCTGCCCCTGGGGATTGTTCTGGAGTTGCGCGGTGTAGATTTTGTCGACATCGGTCTGCGTGATGCCCTTGCCGTTGACCGTGGCGATGTCGTCCGGACCTGCGCCTTTGTGGCAGCCTGCGAGCAGGAGCAGGGCTGTACCGAACAGGGCAGGAGACGAGCGAAAGGCGTGGCGCATGAGCAGGCAATCCCCGAAGCTGCGCTCGCACGTGCGGGACGCAAACATCTCAAGTTTACAGGACTTTCCCCCGTGCGCTCCACCCCCCACTGTGACGCCGCGAACACCGGCCTCCGCGGTTCTATGTGCGGAGACCAGTCTTCGAGACGTTTACCGCGTTGAGGGTTGACCGGCGGTAACGACCTGCAGTATGGAAGCATCCGGCTGCGTCCAGGCGGCAGGGCCATCGTGTGTGAGCTTTCCGCTTGCGTTGTTCCAGTGAAGCCTGGTGAGGGAGCCTGCACCTTTCTCATAGCCGTAGGTGGTGCCGTCGTCGGTGAAAAGGTTGAAGTCGCTGCTGGCGCCAGGGTAGACGCGGACGCCCTTGATGTCCTGGTGCTCCGTCGCGCTCTTCACCGTGGCTCCCATGGGAATGATGGATCCGGCGCGGACGAAGAGAGGAAGGGTGTCGATGGGTGCCGAGACGGTGATCGTCTGGCCGCCCTTCAGGCGCTCGTTGGTCCAGTAGTTGTACCAGTCAGAGCCGGCGGGCAGATAGACCTCACGGCTGGTGGCTCCCTGGTCTGTGACGGGCGCTACCAGGAACGCGGGGCCATACATGTACTCGTCTGTAATGCCGCTGACCTTGGCGTCGTTAGGGAAGTCCATGAAGAGCGCGCGCATGAAGGGAGCGCCGGTCTGGTAGCTGCTGTAGGCGAGCGAGTAGGTGTAGGGCAGAAGCTCATAGCGCAGCCGCAGATACTTGGAGAGAATGGGCTCAGCCTGTTTGCCGTAAGCCCAGACCTCGTTGTGCTGGCGCTCGCCGTGGGCACGCATGATGGGCTGGAAGGCACCCCACTCGAACCAGCGCACGAAGAGCTCGGGGTAGTCCGAGTAGCGATCCACGTTGGAGCGCACGTCGGAAGGGTCGATCAACGGGGTGTGTGCGGGCTTGTAGTCAGCGGCAAGCGATGGGGAGAAGAAGCCAGCGATATCGGTGTCCCAGTAGGGCATGCCTGTGGCCGTGAAGCCAAGTCCGGCAGGTACGGAGCGCTTCAACATATCCCAGCTAGAGACGATGTCACTGGACCAGAAGATGGTTCCGTTGCGCTGCGCGCCGAGATAGGCCGCGCGGGAGAGGATCATGACGCGGCGGCTGTCGCCGAAGTCGCGACGAAAGCCGTCGTAGACGGAGGCCGTATGGAAAAGCGGGTAGACGTTGAAGAACCGCTGGCCGGAGCCGATGGAGAAGCGGTCGTTGTCCGGGTTGATGTCGGGCTCTGTTTCATCGAGCCAGAGATAGTCGAAGTGATCGGGGTTGATGTAGCGGTCGCGGATCCGTTCCCAGAACCACTTCGCGGCGGCGGGGTTGGTGGTGTCGATGTTGGGGCCGATCTGGTCGGTGAAGCCACCGGGATCGGGTGTGCCATCGACCTTGTTCACGAGCCAGCCCTTGTCACGGAGCATGTCATAGAACTGGGTGCCGGGCGCGTAGTGCGGCCATACGCTGAGCAGTGTGCTGAAGCCCATGGCATGCAACTTGTCGTTCATGCCGGCGGCGTCGGGCCAGCGCTTGGGGTCGAGATCCATCTCGCCCTGGCGCGTCATGTTGAGGAAGTCCACGACTAGAACGTCGGCTGGTAGATTGCGCTTGCGATAGCCTTCCGCGACGTCCATGATCTGCTGCTGCGTGCCGTAGATGGCCTTGCTCTGGATGTAGCCGTAGGTAGCGCGGGGCAACAGGTGCGTGGTGCCTGTGAGCTGACGATAGCCGGCGTAGATCTCGTCGGTAGTTTTGCCGCTGATGAGGAAGAACGAGACGCGATCGCCGATGTTCGAGGACCAGGTGTTCTTGCCGTTAATGCCAAGATCGATGGTGGTCTTCGAGGGGTTGTCCCAGACGATGCCGTAGCCGCGGCTCGAGACCATGAAGGGAACGCAGAGGGTTTCGCCACCCGGCGCGCTGTAGTCGTGCCAGCAGTTGATGCGATGGCCCCGGAGATCCAGAAAGCCCTGCTGGTGTTGGCCGAGGCCGTAGTAGTGTTCGTCGCTCGGCGAGTCAAAGGTCGCAGAGACGCGGTAGCCTTCCGTGGACGTACCTTCTCCACCGTGATTGTTTTTGTTGGGCACCATGGACCAGCGCTGCATGGTGAGTAGCTCTTTGCCTTCCGGTGTACTGACGGTGAGGGAATCGTCGTGCGGGCTGTAGACGTGATTCTCGTTGCCGCCGAAGTAGTGTGTGCGAAGGGAGCTATTCATCTCATCCAGCGGCATGGGCCGTGGCTTTTGCTCTGCTGTCAGGTGGTCCGGGGAAAGGCGAACGACGAGCTGTCCTGAGCGAAAGGTGTCTTCGCCCTTTGATTCGTGATGATGCGACCAGCCACTCATCGAGGGCTGGCCGATGATGCCGTAGCCGGGGACCGCTGACGCCTGCTCCTTGTCCACGGTGAGGGTGACGCGCACGATATTGGGAGCGTAGGGCTCGATGACGACGGCGTTGTCGCCGCGGTGGAGGGTCGTGCCGATGTCCTGCGCGTGGCTGGTGCCCAGGCCAAAGAGCGCGGCGTGCAGACCGAATAGAAGAGCCATGCGTGCTGGAGAAAAGATCCGGGGCTTCCCGGCGAGGCGCTTAACGACAGCGCAGGAGATGGAGACGTGTTGAAGCGTTCGCATATGGATGCCTTTGATTTCTGATTGGCGAGCCTTGCGTTCGCCGGGGCCAATCTCACCTTACCGCAAAAGAAAAGGGCTACCGCGCAGCAAGTATGCGCGATAGCCCCTTCCCCGTTTTAGAAGCTGCCGCGAATGTGCAGTTGCACGCTGCGACCGCCCACCAGGCGCTGCAGCTCTGTGGTGGAGTGACCGAACAGGGAACCGGACGAAAGATCCGAGTTCACACCATTCAGGTTGACGCGGTTAAAGACGTTAAAGGCTTCGGCCTTGCCTTCCAGCCGAAGCCGCTCGCCACCAAACCACGGCGTGCTGAAGAGCTTGGATAGGGTGAAGTCCACGTCGTTGTAGCCCGGTTGATCGTAGGTGTTGCGGCCAAGGGATCCTTCCGTGCCCAGGTTTGGAGCGGTAAAGGCACTTGCAGGAAAGAGACCGGTCAGGAATTTGCTGCGTGCCTGTCCGGGAAGATGCGCCCCGAAGCTGGGCGTGTTGGGTAGGTCGTAGTTCGAGCCGTCCGCGTTGTAATCACCACCCGTATTGCCGGTGACCTGACCGTTGGCGCCGAATACAGGGTTGAAGGCCGCGCCGTTATATACGGTGAAAGGCAGACCGGTGTGCAGCAGCCAAACGCCACCGAGTTGGTAACCACCCAGGACGTTGCGGACGAAGGCGTTGTTGAAATGGTTGGGTAGCGTCCATGTGCCATCTGCCGTGAACTGGTGGCGGATGTCGAAGTCAGCACGGCCATACTGCGCATTCAGATCACCGTTGCGGAAGATCTGCGTGCTGGTCGTGACCGAACCGGCATCAAGCGAACCGGAGTTGCTGAAGGTATCCAATGCCTTGCCGAAGGTGTAGATCCCGCGGAGTTGAAATCCATGGGAGAGCGTCTTCGCCATCGTTACGGAGCCATAGTGACCCACTGAGTTGCCATCCGAAGTGCCGTACTGCACGCCGCCGAAGTTAGGGTTGAGCCGATTCAGCGTGCCGCGGTTCTGGATCAGATCTCCCGCGAAGCGATTGATGTCCTGATTGAACACGGGCAGATGATGCGCGGTGGATGCCGAGTAGTTGACCTCACCAATCAGCGTGTTCGAGAACTGGTGCTGCACGCTGAGTGACCAGTTCAGCACCTGGGTGAGCTTGTAGTTGGGTGAGTAGCCGCCGAGGTTGGCGCGCTGCCCTGTAATGCCTCCGCTGGGGTTTAGGACGACGTTGCTGGTGTCGACCACCGGGCAGACTTCGGTGTATCCGACAGGCGCATCGCAAAGCTTGAAGTCCGGGGTGGGTTGCCCCTGGTACACGCTGATGCTGGGCGTGTAGTAGTTGGGCAGGTTGCCGGCCGTGATGTCGGTGATGTGGATGTAGGGCGGCTGGTCGGCGAAGAGACCGAAGCCGCCACGCAGCGCCGTGCGGCCATTGCCTTCAACGTCGTAAGAGAAGCCCACGCGCGGCGTGACCTGGTAGATGTCGTGGTCCAGCACATGCGAGCTGGGTTGCAGGCCGGTGGTGCCGTTGGCGATCTGCTCGAAGTAGGTTGCACCGGAGCCGAAGCTGAAGTTGGTGAGTTGCGGCGTAAGCACCGAGAAGAAGTTCCGCATGCTGTCGAAGCGGATGCCGGCGTTGAGAGTGAAGCGCGGCGTAACCTTCCAGTCGTCCTGGATAAAGACGCCGGTAATCAGAGCGCGGTAGCGGCGATTGTAGGGAGCCTCTGCGTGTGTGAGCAGGCTGACGGGCGTTCCACTCTGTGAAGTCGCCTTGTCCTGCACGAAGTCGAGGATGCTGTTGAAGTTGAAGGTCGGGCGATCGAAAGCACCGCTCTGGGCGTCCGCTTCACGGACGTTGTCCTGCTGAAAGCCGAAGCGCAGCGTGTGTGTCTTCACGTTAAGGGTGAGGACATCACGCCAGCCCACGGTGGTCTGGGTGAAGTTGCCGGGGCCCCAGTTGGCAAAGCCCTGCAGGCCAGTCACGTTGATGAAGGGGATGGCATCGGCGTCCACCGGGAGGTCGGTGCCGTAGGGACGGATCATGTTGCCGCCCACTTCGTTCAGCAGCTTGGGCGAGAAGGTATGCGTCCAGTCGAAGTTTGCGAAGTCCGAGCTGTTCTGCTGGTCGAAGTTCAGGCCGGGACGCGGCGTTGCGCTGACCGAGGTGTCGTAGGTGCGCATGAACTCACCGTAGATACGGTCGTTCTTGCCGATGTAGTTGTCACCGCGCAGACTCCATTGGTAGCCGTTCTTGGGGACGGAGTAACTGATGTTCGCTGTGCCCAGCACGGGTAGGTCAGCGGGCAAATTAGCTGGAAGGGCGTAGTAGCTGGGTGAGGGAGAATTCGGTCCGGTGAGGTCCGCAACGGTCTTGATGCCCGAGGTGGCATAGGAGAGCGGCGGCGCTGCCTTCAGCACGCCAGTGGCCACGGTGTTGGGCTGATTGGCTGTCGCCCAGTTAACGAAGTCCTGAGTTTCAACCGTGTAGGCGTTGGCATTCACGCTGCTGGAACGCAGCACGTCGATGGCACCGTAGAGGAAGAACTTGTTCTTGATAACCGGTCCGCCCAGGGTGATGCCCATCTCTTGACGGCGGAAGGTGGGGACGGTGGTCGGCTGGAAAACGGTGCGGGTGACGAGGTCATTGTTGAGAAAGTAGTAGTCGCCCGTGCCGTGAAACTGGTTGCTTCCCGACTTGGTAAACACGTCGACCGTGGCGCCACCGTTGCGGCCCTTGCCGGCGTCGAAGTTGTTGGTCCGGATGTCGATGGAGGAGACGATCTCCGGGTTGGGCGAGATGGAGGTGCCGCCTGCGCGCGAGGGCGTGTCGGTGTAGGCGCCATCGATCTGATAGCCGTTCTCTTCCTGGCGAAGACCCGCGGCGTTGATGTTGATTGCGTACTCGTTGGTGTAGTTATCCGGCGAGTTGGTACCGCTGCCCGTGATGCCCGGCGTGAGACTGGCCAGGCCGTAGACGTTCTGGCCACCCAGCGGGGTGATGGCGATCGTCTCTTCCGTGATGATGGAGCCGGTGGTGGCAGCGGCGAGGTTTAGGGAAGCCTGTGTGGCGGTGACGGTGATCTCTGTCGAGGCAGAGCCGAGCTTCATCGCGGGCGACAAGGTGCGGATCTCGCCGACCTGCAGGACCAGGTTTGGTTCGTTGTAGGTGTCGAAGCCAGCGGCTGTGATCTCCACCTTGTACGAGGAGGCGCTCAGGCTGTCGATGCGGAAATAGCCCGTGCTGCTGGCGGTTGTGGTCTTAACGACGCCGAGGCGCGTGTCCGTAAGGGTCACTTTGGCATCCGGGATAACGGCCCCGGAAGCGTCGTGGATCGTACCTTCAAGACCGCTGGAAAACTGCGCTTTCGCGGGGAGCAGAAGGGTAAAAAAGACCAGAAGTGCGAGTGAGAATCTTCCGAGCAGGGAGCCGTACCGAACCATCATGCCTCCAAGGGCAACAGTGTTAATGAAAGCGCTTACAACGAGCCCCTTGGCACTGGATACCTGTTCGGACGGCTCGGAACAGGATGTTTGACCGAGGGAAATCAGGTCTATGTCGTAGCGGCTGAAATCTAGTCCGCGAATCCGAACGATGTCAATCAAATTGTGGAGATGTACCCCTGGCTCGCAGCTTTTCCAGGCTTTCCGGAGCGGACGGAGAGAGCAAAGCCGAGGGCAGGCCGTAGCAGGTGACCACTCTTCAGGGCTGGCGCGGAGAGCTGCCAAGCGGGCTGCCGGAGGGCGGGGCCGCAGCGCCTTCGATCCGGTAGCGGAGATGGTTTGCTTCTCCCTGACGCGACTGCTGGTGCAGGTCGGCCACCTGCTTCGCCAGGGCCTGGGCCCCGGCGCTGTCCCCCGTCTCACGGAGCGAGCGCATCAGCCGGTACAACGCATTCTGGTCGGACGCGTCAAGGGCGAGAGCCGCCCGGCACTGCTCGATAGCCAACGCGTGCTCCCCTGTTTCCATGTACATCTTGGCGAGCAGATCGTGGGCGTTGACCAGTTTCGGATCAAGGTGAACCGCTGCCTGTGACGAAGCAAGGGCTTCAGCAAAGGCCGGCGAGCGGGGAGTGGCTCCGCCTTCCACCAGAATGCGCGCCAGCAGGTAGTGCAGCTGGGCATCCTCAGGATGACCCTTCAGCGCTGTGCGTACTGTGGCCAGGGCTGCTTCGGGGTTGTTTCGCTGGGACTGCACAAGACCCACGGCGTAAGCCCCGGTACCGTGATGTGGATCATAGAGCTCTGCGGAGTGGAAGTCCGCTTCTGCCTTGTCGTACTGCGCCATGCCGCCAAAGAGCAGGCCACGCGCGAGAAACAGGGAAGGTTCTTTGGGGATGCGAGAGATGCCGGCCGTGACCATGTCCACTCCGGCCTGGTACGACTCATGCGTCATGCAAAGTTCGGCGAAGCGAACATAAGAGCTCGCGCGTGCCGGGTCGGCGACGATGGCCGCTCGCATCAACGCGGCAGCGCGCGGTGTGTCGCCCAGGTCCTCCGCTATGTCGGAGCCGAGCATGAGGGTCTCCGGGTCGGGCGCGTGTTCCAGCAAGGGGGCAAGTGTTGTTGCGGCAGCCTTGTTGTTGCCGCTCTGCGCCTGCGCGAGTGCGAGGTCATAGAGGGTGCTGGGATCGTCTGGACGCAAGGTGTGCAGGCGCTCAAAGACCGTGGTGGCCTCCGCATACTTCCCTGTTTCAAAGAGGCAGGCGCCGTAGAGCTGCAGGGACTCTGGATGGTTGCCAAGCGCCGGGAGGACCTGCGCGAAGTCGCCCAACGCTGCGGCGCAGTTGTTGTTTTGGGCTTCGGCGAGTGCGAGCATCTCGCGGGCTGTGCTGTTGCCGGGATCGGCTGCGAGGATCTTTGCCAGGACCGGGGTGGCTGCGGGATCATGGTGGCGCACCAGGATTTCGGCCTCGGTTTGCAGTGCGGCGGGGAAGTTTGGAGCGATCTTCAGGGCGGCCCGCAGGGAGGCCAGAGCGTCCGCGTCATCGCCCTTCAGCGAGTAGGCGACGCCTTGCACGGTGCGGAGGCGAGGATCGTCCGGATGGGTGTGGAGCGCCTTTTCAAGCTCCGCGAGCGCCGCGTCGTACTGCCCTTGGCGTACCAGGTCCGTGGCGCCTGCGAGGGTGTCGGAGGCTGTCTGCGCAAGAGCGCTCGGGGAGCCACCGGGCAGAAGAGAGGTCACGACCAGGCATCCCAGGGCGGCCCGGCTG
>CAXTVC010000038.1:1999-9268 GCA_964247615.1 uncultured Acidobacteriaceae bacterium | reverse complement strand
GGAGCCACCGGGCAGAAGAGAGGTCACGACCAGGCATCCCAGGGCGGCCCGGCTGAGTGCCGACCGTAGAAGGGGGCAGAAGCGACGGCTGTCCGGCATACGCGAAGCACCTGCTTTCGACGAGAGGCTATCACGGCGAACCGGCTGACAAGCGGGGGACGGGGAGGCTGGCTGGCCGGAGCGGAAAGATGGCTGCGGGTGAGGTTTGCATGTGTTTGGAGTTGGCAGTTGTTATGCGGAAGGAGTATTTTTCACTGTGCCCGTGTAAGCGCGTACACCGTTTGTAACGTTTCAGGTACTCCCAATGATCTCCGGTAATTGCAGGTGTTACTAACCGGCAGGTCTAGACCTTCGCGGTTGCTGTGTACAGAGTTGACGACTCGTTCTTCAGGAGAAAGCATGACCGATTCCCAGAAACATCCCCCAACGCAAGAGGCAGGCAAGCAACGTGATGCGGCCCCCTCTGCTCCGTTGCTGAATCGGCGGCACTTCCTTGCCGGTGCTGCGGGAACCACGATCCTGGCAGGTGTGAGTGGACCGGCTGCGCTGGCGCAGTCGGGCGAGACTGTACTGAACCTAGCCCGGGTTGCCGTGCCGACCAGCCTCACGACCACGAGCGAGAACAAGATTTCGGCGTTGAATGACGGGTTCGTCCCGGCAAACTCTGGGGATCGCACGAACGGTGCCTACGCCCTGCGCGGTGAGTGGGAGTCGGGTAACCCGCCGCAGTGGGTTCAGTATGCGTGGACGAAGCCGGTGTCGATCAACAAGATCGACGTGTACTGGGCGATTGATAAACCGCGGCCCAAAGGCTTCGCCGGCAGTGAGCCGTGGCGAATTGCGGCTCCGCGAAGCTACACCATCCAATACTGGAACGGACAGGATTACGTGCCCGTGACCGGGGCAAGCGGGCTGACCGCGACTGCAGATCAGTTCAACACCACGACCTTTGACCCGATCACCACGGACAAGCTGCGGATGCAGGTGGTTGCGGAAGGGGAGCATTCCTCTGGCGTGCTGGAGTGGAGGGTCTACAACACCGGAGCGCCGCCCTCACTGCCTCCTGTGGTCAATGCAGGAGTGGATCGTTCGGTGGTGATTGGGGGCCAGACCTATCTGGCGGGTAAGGCGATCTGGTTAAGAGATCAACCCGAGAATGTCGCGCGCTGGTCGAAGATTTCGGGACCGGGCAACGTGGCCTTTGCGGCGGCGACCGCCCCTGTAACGACAGCCACGTTCTCTGCCCCGGGCGACTACACCCTGCAGTTGACGGGGCTTGGTGCGGGAGGAAAGCAGAGCTCTACACTGCATGTCCATGCCGAGGCAGCTCCACCGAAAGAGCGGCTGGATGTGGTGTACACGAGGCGTTATTCCGTCGACAGCCCACTGTGGAATGCACGGGCGAAGACGCTGATGGTGGAATGGATTCCCCATTGCATTGCGTACTGCGAGCGGACGGACATTGCTCCGGGCAAGGGCGATGGAGGCCTGGATAACTTTATCGAGGCGGGCAAGGCGAACCGGGGCGAGCCGCACGCGCACCACAAGGGCTATGTATTTTCCAATGCCTGGGTGCACCAGACCGTGGAGTCGATGTGCATTGCGCTGATGGTCGACCCGCAGGGTGATCCGGAGATGATCACTGCCCAGGCCCACATGCAGGCGACGCTGGATCGCTGGATTCCGATCATTCTTGCGGCGCAGATGCAGGACGGCTATCTGCAAACCGCGTACATCCTGGCGGACCGGGACAGGTGGCCGGAGCGCTGGTCTCCGGAGCATCGCGGCAATCATGAGGGCTATGTCTCGGGCTATTTTATCGAGTCCGCAATCAACCACTACACGCTGACAGACGGCAAGGATCTGCGCTTATATAACGCCGCAAAGCGCCTTGCGGACTGCTGGGTGAGCAACATCGGTCCGGGCAAGAAAGCGTGGTTTGACGGGCACCAGGAGATGGAGCAGGCGCTGGTGCGCTTTGGCCGCTTCGTGAATGACCAGGAGGGCCATGGCCGGGGCGATGGGTATATCGTTCTGGCGAAGTTTCTTCTGGATTCGCGGCGCGGCGGGTCAGAGTATGACCAGAGCCATCTGCCGCCAGGGCAGCAGTATGAGGCTGTCGGGCATGCCGTGCGCGCGACCTATTTCTACTCCGGTATGGCCGATATTGCGGCCGAAACCGGCGACCATGACTACCAGAGCGCCGTGTTGTCGCTGTGGGACAACATGGTGAACAAGAAGTACTACCTGACGGGTGGCATTGGCAGCGGGGAAACGTCCGAAGGCTTTGGGCCGAACTATTCGCTGCGCAACAATGCCTACTGCGAGTCATGCTCCAGCTGCGGGCTTGTGTTCTTTCAATACAAGCTGAACCTGGCATATCACGATGCCAAATATGCCGACCTGTATGAGCAGACGATGTACAACGCGCTGCTGGGCGGAGTGGATCTTCCCGGTAAGAGCTTCTGCTATACGAATCCACTGGTGAACACGGAGCGGACGCTGTGGCACACCTGCCCGTGCTGCGTTGGCAACATCCCGCGCACGCTGCTGATGATGCCCACGTGGTCCTATGCAAAAGACAAGCATGGCCTCTACGTGAACATGTTTGTGGGCAGCCGCATCCATGTGGGCGACGTCGCCGGCACGCCGGTTGAAGTCGTGCAGAAGACTGAGTACCCGTGGAAGGGAACCGTTGCCATCACGATGAATCCGGAGCAGGCGCGCACTTTCACGGTGTATGTGCGCATCCCGAATCGCAAGACCAGCAAGCTGTACACGGAGTCGCCCGCGATCAGCGGTGTGGAGCGCATTGCGCTGAACGGACGCGAGTTTACGCCGCACATCGAGAAGGGTTATGCCGTGATTACGCGGAAGTGGAAGCGCGGCGATATTGTGGAGCTCGAGCTGCCAATGGAGCCGCAGCGCGTGGTGGCCGACGAGCGGATCAAGGCTGACTTAGGCACCGTGGCGCTGAAATATGGACCGCTGGTCTACAACGTGGAGGTCGCGGACCAGGCAGACATCGATCAGCCGCTGAGCGATGAGCCGCTGACGACGGAGTGGCGGCCGGACTTCCTGGGCGGCGTGATGGTGCTGCATGGCAAGTGGAAGGATGGATCGCCGATGATGGCCATCCCAAACTTCGCCCGCATGAATCGCACCGGGGCTCCGCCGCCGGAGTACCTGACAGACCATGAGATCAACTACGCGCCTGGAGCGACGACCAGCAATGGCAAGACGACGCCGAAGCTGGTCGGTGACACGGCGGCGCCTGGGACGCCAGTGATCGTGAAGCCCAATGCCGGCGCAGGTACGACGGCGGTTCCGAAGGGTGACGTGATACGGAAGCGTGAGCAATCAAAGGTGTGGATCTAGAGGAAGCTGACGGGGCCAGCTTTGCTGAACCCCGTCAATCCGCTGCGTTCGCGCGTTGGCGGGTTACGCGGACTTCTTGTCGTTGGCTGAGAAGGACTTCAGACCGACGCACAGCACGGCCGCCAGTGCAGCCAGCCCGGCGATGGTGTACAGGCCGCCGCTGAAGCCGTGCGTGAGGTCCTTTAATCGGCCAGTGAGAAACGGGCCAAGAAAGCCACCGACACCGCCCACCATGGTGATGATGGCTACACCCCCCGCGGCAGCCTGGCCGCCCAGGATGCGTGTGGGCAGGGTCCAGAAAGGCCCCATGATCGACCAGTAGCCCATGGCGGCGAGGGTCATGCCGAGGAGTGCCAGCCCAAAGCTGTGTGTTGCGCCGGCTAGCCCAAAGCCTACGACACTGAGCAGAAAGCAGCCAGCGATATGCCAGCGCCGTTCACCGCTGCGGTCACTTGACCAGCCAATGAGCACGGTGAAGAGAGCGGCGGCCACATAGGGTAGCGTGGCGTATTTCGCAATCATGCTGGCGGCGTTCGGAGCAATGGCATCGCCATGCGCGGCATGCAGGCCGAGGACGTTGTTCAGGATCAGTGGCATCCACAAGTTGACCGTGTAGACGCCGATCTGGTCGAGGAAGAAGATGCCGGCCAGCAGCCACACCATCGGTGTTTTGAAGGCATCGCCCAGCGAGTGTTTCTCGGATGCGCCGCCGGCTTTACGATCCTTTTCAAGCTCCTCGTCGAGCCAGTGCTTCTCGTCGTCGGTCAGCCAGGTTGCATCATCGGGTTTGTCTTTCAGGACGAAGAGTACGGAGATGCCCATCAGGAAGGTCGGTATGCCTTCCACGAGAAAGAGCCACTGCCATCCGTGCAGGCCGCTGCGGCCTTCCAACTTGAGTAGAGCGCTTGCGAGCGGCGCGCCTATGACCCCGGCGATGGAAGTGGCGGTCATGAACTTGGCCACGGCCCTTGCGCGTTCGCGCGAAGGGAACCAGAAGGTGAGGTAGAGGATCATGCCGGGGAAGAAGCCGGCTTCGGCGATGCCGAGCAAGAAACGCATGATGGCGAAGCTGAGACCGCCCCGGATGAGCATCATGGAGGTTGCGACTACGCCCCAGGAAATCATGATGCGGGCGATCCAGTGGCGTGGGCCAAACTTCGTGAGCAGCAGGTTGCTGGGCAGATCAAACAGGGATGAGCCGAGGAAAAAAAGGCCCGCGCCGAGGCCGTAGATCGTGTCGGAGAGATGGAGGTCGCGCTTCATCTCGAGCGCCGCGAAGCCCACATTGACGCGGTCCAGGTACGCGAGGATGTACAGGACAAAGATGTAAGGGATCAACCGCCAGGAGATCTTGCTGTAGATCTTCCGTGGGTCGATAGCCTGGGTGTTGTCGGGCGCGGGCATCGAGTGTGGGATGCGGGAAGGGCGTGGAAGATGTTCTAAATTGTCCAGGGCGCTGGTAGACGCGCGCTGCCGAGGCCCGCTTTCGATTTGGTGATGCTTCCCGGCCACCTTAACAAAACAACAACAGCCGTGGACGAGGGCCACGGCTGTTGTTGGGGTGCGTGTAAGGGGCTAGAGCTTACCGAGTTCAATGACGCGCACACTGCGGATGGCGTCGACGGCGCGAAGCTGGTCTATCGCCTGTTTCAAGGAGGCGGGCTCCGGACGATCCACCTGTACTACGGCGACAGCGCGGGTCTCCGTGCCTTCCTCCTTGCGGCCCAGGGCGAAATGAGCGATGTTGAGCTGCGCTTCGCCGAGTACCGTGCCGATGCGGCCAATCACGCCCGGGACGTCGTTGTTGCGAATGACCAGCAACGTGCCGGCGAGCTCGGCTTCAACGTCGATGCCGTTGTAGCGCATAAGGCGTGGCGAGGTGCCGTGCAGCACCGTGCCGGTGACGGCAAAGTCGCCGCCAGCCGCGTGGGCGATGAGGCGAAGGGTGTCGCCGCTGCCTCCCGGTGCGTGCTCACGCTTGTTTTCCAGCAGCCGAATGCCGCGCTCCCCGGCGGCGCCTGCCGCGTTGATGCGATTCACGCCTTCAGAGCCGGAGAGCAGGCCCGCGAGAGCGGCGTTGCGGATGAGGTCGGTCTTCAGCTGGGCCAGACGGCCGTTGAAGTTCAGCGTCAGCGTCTCGATGTTGCCTTCGGCATCGGCTCCCATGGCGTGTGCCAGAAACTTCCCCAGCCGCGCGGCCATCTCGATGTAGGGCGAGACCTCCGTGTACTCCTCTTCGCTGAGCGAGGCCACGTTGACGGCATTCTGCACAACGCCGAGCTTCAGATAGTCGCGCACCTGGTTGGCCAGCTGGATGCCGATCGCCTCCTGCGCCTCATCGGTAGAACCGGCAACGTGCGGGCTAAGCATGACACTGGGTATGTCGAAGTAGGGCGAGTTCTTGAGAGGCTCGGCGCGAAAGACGTCGAGCGCGGCACCGGCTACATGGCCGGATTTGAGGGCATCTACAAGTGCCTCGTCGACGATCAGTTCGCCGCGTGCGCAGTTGATGATGCGCACGCCGGGTTTCATGATGGCCAGCGACATCTTGTTGATCAGGCCTTCGGTCTGCGGCGTGAGGCCTACGTGCAGGGAGAGGTAGTCGCTATCGGAAAAGATCTCGTCGATCGGCACCAGCGTGACGTTGTTTTCGCGGGCGATCACGGGGGCGATGAACGGGTCAAAGCCGATGAGGTTCATGCCAAAGGCACCGGCGCGGCGCGCGACTTCAAGCCCGATGCGGCCGAGACCCACAATGCCCAGCGTCTTGCCGCGCAGCTCCGTACCCTGAAGGGTCTTCTTGTCCCACTTGCCCTCATGCATGCCGGCGTTGGCGCGAGGGATGGAGCGGGCCATGGCGATCATCAGGCCGAGGGTCAACTCGGCGACCGCTACGGCGTTCGCGCCCGGCGTGTTCATGACGACGATGCCGCGTTTGGTGGCTTCCGCTGTGTCGATGTTGTCCACGCCCACGCCGGCACGGCCGATCAGGCGGAGCTTTGGCGCATGCTGCAGCAGGGCGGCATCAGCCTGCACGGCGGAGCGCACGATGAGGGCATCGGCATCAGCAAGCGCTGCGGGCAGGCCGCCTGCGGGGATCCCGTCGGCGGTCAGGACGTCCCAGCCGGACTCTCCCTGCAGGATGGCAAGGGTAGAGGGCGAGACCTTTTCAGCGATGACGATCTTCAAGAACGGGGCTCCAGGGCGCGAAGAGGCGCAACCTGTTTAGTGTAGCCGGGCGCCCTGGAGCTGTTCCTCAGTCCTTGTCGAAACGGTTGTAATTGTCTTCGAGACCCCGCATAAAGGCTCTCAATAACTCGATATCCAGCAGAGCAGCGGAGCAAGCGTCCACCATGCGCTGAATCTCCGCTGGAGAGGCATCGGCCAGAGTGCGGCCTCCCTGAAGTGGCGCACGGATCGATGTGACATCGCGGATGTAGGTATAGGCAGCGCCGTCGACCAATCGCTGTTGCGTAAACAGAGCGTCGATCTGTTGCACTTCGTCGTAAGACATCAAGGAAAGCGCGCCGGTTTCTCTGGCCGTGTTGTAAGCCGAGGCGTTTAGACCGTCCCAGGTCCAGCTCGCGAGCAGGTGATTCTGTGTCGTGCCCGTATGGATCCCGGGTAGAGATCGTAAGGTGTGGAGGTCCGTTTCGAGGTCACGAGCTACTGCCTCCAGATAGCCCTGGTCTTTGCGCAGCGTTTCGAGATTTGCGTTCACTTCGTCATGCAGATTGGTATGGGCGGTGTGCACGAGATGGCGATGGTGCTGGTATTCCAGCAGGCCTTCCAGCGAGAGAGCGATCAGTAAACCAAGGGTGATCGTGCCCATGTGCACGAGGAAGTCGCGCCAGCTGTGAATGCCGTGTTCCGGTGGATGTACTTCCATGC
>CAXTVC010000038.1:0-1899 GCA_964247615.1 uncultured Acidobacteriaceae bacterium | reverse complement strand
ACGAGGAAGTCGCGCCAGCTGTGAATGCCGTGTTCCGGTGGATGTACTTCCATGCTGCGCTTGTCTCCCTTGCTTGTTAGAGCTTCTTCAGTTCGTCCACGTATTCCCCGTCAAGGCTCTTGAGGTACTGGCCCAGAATCTGCAGATCCATCAGTGTCTTTCCGGCATCGGTAAGCATCGCATCGAACTCGCTCCCTGGCATGCTCTGACCATCTTTCACGGCTGACATGGGTGCGATGATCTCGGCTTCGTGGAACTGCACTTGCCGCATCTGATCAGCAAGCCTTGTCTGTTCCCCGTATAAATTGGTGAAGCTCTGCACTTCTTTGTAGGGCATGTACCCCAAGGCGCCTGTGTCGCGCGCACTGCGCCAGGCCGCGTCGTTTAACTCGTTGTAGCTCCAGCTAAAGTTGATGGAGCCGTGCGTATGTGGGTGTTCCTGCAAAGTACGCAGAGTCTTCATCCCGGCCCCGATCCGAGTTCCTTCCTTGTCCAGGTCGGTGATGTCTTTCTGCGCAGCTTCGTGGTTTTCCCTGAGTTCCTCGCGAATGTTTTCGCGTGCTTCGCGCACCAGGTGTTTGTGGTGTGCGTACTCAATCAGGCCTTCAAGTGACAGTGCAATGAACAGGCCGATGGTCATGATGCCGATGTGAACCAGGGCGTCGCGCCAGCTGTGAACCGGCTCGTGCGGGGGATGGACTTCCATGGCGGCAGTCTATCGGAAGAAGTGGGGGACGAAGCTGGACAGGTTGCCGGTGACCGGCCCGGCATCCTCGCGGATGCCCAGCCCGCAGCACTCCTGGTCGATCATCCACAGCCCACACACGGGCCAGCGTTGGGTGCCGTGCTCGTCGGGGAAGTGCGTGGCGGGCGCGAGCCGCTGGTCGATGTGCAGGCGGTCGGTATAGGGGCCGGGTGTCTCGATACGGTTGCCATCAGGCGTGACGAGGGTGATATTGGAGCCCTCGCGCGAGTGCAGCGGCTTGCGGACCCAGCCGGGCGCGGGTCCCTGCGCTTCCTCGGCGACGAAGTGCGCCTCCAGCAGCAGTTCATGTCCCGGATAGAGCTCCCACAGGATGGGCAGGATGCCCTTGTTGGAGAGCAGCAGCTTCCATATGGGCTCGATCCAGCGCATCTCCCGGTAGGTGTGCAGGCATTCCGGCGCGAACTCCTCGTCGAGCATCGTCTCCCAGGGGTAGAGCTTGAAGAGGGAGCGGATCGGGTCCTCGTACTGGCCGTTGTCGACGAAGCAGTTGCGGCGTTCGTTCCATCCGATCTCTTCCATAAGTAACTGCATTGTCTTGAGACCGGCCTGCTCAGCGGTGTCGCGCAGGTAGGCCACGGTGAGCCGGTCTTCCGGCTCCGCGGTAGACGCGAAGTACACGGGTTTGGACAGGTACGCGTCGATGTCCTTCCACTTGGCGATGAGCTTTTCGTGCAGCGAGTTGAACTGGTCCGCGTCGGGGAAGACGTCCTTTAGCCAATGCCACTGGATCACGGCCGCTTCCAGTAAGGAGGTCGGGGTGTCGGCGTTGTACTCCAGTAACCTGGGAGGCCCGTCGCCGTCGTACATCACGTCAAAGCGACCGTAGATGGCGGGTGGCTCCGCATCCCAGGCCCACTCGATCAGCGGTATGGCTTCGGGTGGGATCTCGAGCTCGACATAGCGCTTTGTGTCGATGACATGCTGCGCGGCAGCGAGACACATGATTTGCAGTTCGTTCCCTGCAGCCTCAAACTGGTCGATCTCGGCCGCGCTGAATTCGTAGCAGGCGCTTTCATCCCAGTAAGGCCTGGCACCTGCAGGCAGAGTTGAGGGCGTATGGAAGGTGAGGCCTTGCGCGGCGACTGTTTGCTGCCAGTTGGTGCGTGGTGTCAGGGGCAAGCGCCGCATTACTC
>CAXTVC010000037.1:26939-31238 GCA_964247615.1 uncultured Acidobacteriaceae bacterium | reverse complement strand
CACGGCGGTAACACGGGTTCGAATCCCGTCGGGGACGCCAAGACTTTCCGGACTAAACTGGGCTTTGCAGCTCAGCATTGCGCGGGGCTCAGGCAGCACACCATCTCAGCTAAAGAGTCGCTCTCCCTAGGGATTGCAGCACCTCAAGCTGGTCGATCGGGATAATATTCTTTTGCATCGCCTCCAGCGTGGAGCGGATACGGCTTTCCGCAGCAGCTCGAAACAGGACGATCCCCTCGGCGTTCTCTAGCAGCGCGTAGCGCAACAGAAAGCCGTACAGGTTCGAGCCGACCAGCAGATCAAGGCCGGTTTGCGCTTCCAGGTGGGCCTTCAGCACGGGGTCGTCACTTAACCGCGCTCGCACAGCGGCAGCCGCGTTCATCGCGCCGTGTGTAATAACCAGTTCCGTGACCGGGGGACGCATCGTTTTGAAGGCCGCAACGTTCGGCTGAGTCAAGCGGCTCTCAAA
This sequence comes from uncultured Acidobacteriaceae bacterium, assembly GCA_964247615.1. Taxonomy (GTDB): domain Bacteria; phylum Acidobacteriota; class Terriglobia; order Terriglobales; family Acidobacteriaceae; genus Granulicella. The sequence continues at coordinate 30,769 of CAXTVC010000037.1, read as the reverse complement.
CTGGACTACCGGCAAAAACTCCGGATGTTCGCTGACGATTGCAGGCACACGTCCAAAGGCGGTCCCACAACCGTGGGCGCGGATCTTGCCTTCCTGCTTTGCCTTTTCCAAAAACGTATAGATCTCTTCGGTGCAGTCCGGAGCGCTGCACTCGTGCATTAGGTAGAGGTCCAGGTAGTCCGTGCGCAGGGCACGTAGGCTGGCTTCCAGGCTCTTCTGCGCTGTGGCGACGTCGAATTGCCCCTTTTGGGTCAGGTTCTTGACGTTCCTGCGCACCAGTTTGCGGATCCAGGAGGAGGAGCGCATGAGGCTGCGCGCAATTTGCACCGGCCCCTTCATCTTGGCGACGCCTTCGCGCGGCATCAGCCCGAACTTCGTACTGATCGTGACCCTGTCACGCTTATTGGCCGCAAACTCGCCAACGATGGCCTCGGCATCGCCGAAGTTGTAGACACGGGCCACATCAAAGTGCCGAATGCCGCAGTCGTAGGCAGTTTCCAGCAGGTGCAGACCCATCTCCCGTGTCTTGTCCCCGAGCAGGTTGCTGCAGCCAAAGCCGACACGGGTCGTCTGCGTTGCGGATCCAGGTAAGGCAATCGTCTCGAGTTCCTGCAAGCTCCAACTCCTCAGGTGCGACGGTCAAAATTCAAGCGGCTGCGAGCTGTTCCTTCAACCTATCCCCGATTCGCAGGCAGAGAGCAAGCACTGTCAGCGTGGGATTGGAGAAGCCGCCAGTTGGAAAGACCGAGCTGCTGCCGATATAGAGATTGTCATACCCATGAACCTGGCAGTCTGGATCGACGACGCTCGTTGCCAAGTCGGTTCCCATGCGCGTCGTGCCCATGTGATGGTTCGCATCGACGTACCCCCCGTGGTCACCGTTCTCTCGACCGAGCATCTGAAACTGATCCGGATCAACCCAAGCAATGCCGAGGTGTTTCCACTCCGCGGCAAGCGCTTCCGCGTACGACATCATCGACCTCGAATCATTCTCCGTCAACCGCCAGTGCAGCGCGGATCGGCGCATGCCAAGAACGTCGACCTCTTCGCTCAGGGTGACCCGGCTCTCCGGGTTCGGCTGCTGCTCCCCGCCGATGCCGAGGTACGGCGTCGTGCTTCCAACGGAAGGCGGTGTTCCATGCGCGTAGAAGCGGTAGAGTGCGGCGACAATGCTGTGTGGACGCCGTGCTACCCGTGCCAGCGCGCCGGGAAGCGCCCCGTAGCGTCGTGGCTGTCGCACGATCTTCAGCAGGTCCTTGGCCGCGGTCACAGGGTTGTCGCCGCCTGAGGGATAGAAGATTTCCGCTCCGACGTGCAGCATCCGTCGCTTCTGCTGCAGCGCTTCGCTGGCCACGATCTTGACGCTGTAGCGGATATTGTTCTTGCGCGCCGAATTGTAGGCTGTGTCGAACCGCTTCTTCTCCAACGGCTTCACCGGAACGGCGACGCCCAGATGATCTCCAAAAAATCGGCCCACCAAATCCCGAGCGTTGCCTATGCCGTTGCCCTCCACCGATGTGGAGGCCAGAAGCAGCCTGGCGGACTCAATACCCCCGGCACAGACGATAAAAAAGCGAGCACGCACGAAGAGCCGATGTCCTTCAATTGAGCGGACCTCGACCTGGTCGAGCGACGAGGCCTGCGCGTTTGCCTCCAACGCGGTCACATTGGCATGGGTAAGCAAGCGAATATTGGGCGCGCCGGCAAGCGCATCACGGTACTTCTGCGCAAAGCTCGGGGTGGATGTGAACTGCGAGAAGTAGCCTATAAAGTCAGCGGAGTAACTCACCCGGGCATCGGCTGGCCAGGAGCGTTCATCGTTGGTGACATGCGGTATCTGCATGACATCCTCTGCCCGACGATAGAAAGGAGCCAGGGTGGTGCGGTCGATGGGCCAGCCACTGTAGGGAACCCAGTCGCGCTTTGCGAAATCTATGTCAAACAGTGGCAGCGCCTGGCCGGCCCACAGCGTGGTGGCGCCTCCTACAGTGCGTACGCGTCCCTGGTGAATGCCCCCATGCTGCAGGCCGGTCAGGACGCTGCGGTAGGGATCCTGACTTGCTTCTTCGCGGCGATGACCACCTGCCTCCAGAACGATCACGGAGTGCTTTGTCCCAAGAAACTCGCGCGCAAGCGTGATGCCGGCCGCGCCGCTGCCAATGACGCACACGTCCGCACGCAGGACCGTGTCTTTGGCGAACTCTTGGATATCGGCAATCATGTGGGGTTGAACTTGCTTGTGTTGTAACACACCGGTTTATTGCGTCCGCGGCCTGCAGTGCCTTTGCGAAGAATCAGATTCAACAGAGAGGAAGCAGGTATGAGCCCTGGAAAAGCACTCCATGCGGGCACTCCTCGGTTCGGTGGCTCTGGGTAGAATGGTCGGATGGCAACGAACACAGGGACCAGTCCCGAGACAGCGATCGCATACGCAAGGGAGCATGGCGGACGTTTCGTCGAAGAATTGAAGGAGCTGCTCCGTGTGCCCTCCATCTCCACGCTGCCGGCCCATGCTGGCGATGTGCGCAAGGCCGCAGAATTCGTTGCTGACGGCCTGCGTGCGGCAGGGCTCGAGAATGTGCGGATGCTTGAGACCTCGACGGCCACGCGACAGGGTCATCCGCTGGTTTACGGCGATTGGCTGAAAGCCGGTGCCGGCAAGCCTACCGTGCTCTTGTATGGGCACTACGATGTACAACCGGCGGAGCCTCTGGACGAGTGGCTCACACCACCCTTCGAGCCCACGGAGCGGGACGGCAACCTGTACGCCCGGGGCGCGGTCGACGACAAGGGGCAGATGTGGATGCACGTCAAGGCGCTGGAGAGTCTGATGAAGGCTGAAGGCGGTTTGCCCGTCAACGTGCGCGTCATCGTAGAAGGCGAGGAGGAGGTCGGCGGGGAGGGTATCGCGGCCTTTGTGCGTGAGCACGGCGATCAGTTGAAGGCTGACTGCGCGCTGGTCAGCGACACGGAGATGTTTGCGCCGGATCTGCCGACCCTGTGCGTTGGCTTGCGCGGCATGATCTATACCGAGATTGAAGTCCGGGGAGCCCGCACGGATCTTCACTCCGGCATGTACGGCGGCGCGGCGCCGAATCCGTTTGTGGCGCTGGCCCAGATCATCGCCCAGCTGAAGCGGACCGACGGGCGGGTTGCGATCCCGGGCTTCTACGACGGCATCGAAGAGCCCACCAAGGCGGAGCTCGATGCATGGCGCTCGCTGCCCTTTGACGAGGAAGCTTTCCGCAGCCATGAAGTCGGCTCGCCGGAGCTTACCGGCGAGACCATGTTTACCGTCCTCGAGCGTCTATGGTCGCGGCCGACCATGGATGTTCACGGCATGCCTGGTGGCTTTACCGGTGCCGGCGCGAAGACCGTCATTCCGGCTAAAGCCGTTGCCAAGATCAGCTTTCGCCTGGTGCCTGGCATGGAGCCGGCAGACATCTTCGCCAAGTACAAATCCTTCGTCGAGGACACCTGTCCTGCAGGCGTCAGCGTCGAGGTACGTCTCATCCACTCGGGCGAGCCAATCGTGGTTTCTACGGACAATGCCTACATACGCGCCGCCACGGCCGCTATGGCCGAGGTCTTCGGCAAGCAGACCGTCTTTGTGCGCGGTGGTGGATCTATCCCGGTCGTCGGAGACTTTGTGCGGGAGCTCGGCATTCCGGCCGTCCTGATGGGCTTCGGTCTGCCCGACGACAATCTCCATGCGCCAAACGAGAAGTTTCACCTCGCCAACTTCCATCGCGGCATCGAGTCCATCGTGCGCTTCCTGGGCGAGGTCGGGCAGGCGGCTTGAGCGCGGGCAATCAGCTCCCCGTGCACGG
>CAXTVC010000037.1:2663-26839 GCA_964247615.1 uncultured Acidobacteriaceae bacterium | reverse complement strand
CTGGGCGAGGTCGGGCAGGCGGCTTGAGCGCGGGCAATCAGCTCCCCGTGCACGGCTTTGTCCTGGCAGGCGGGATGAGTTCGCGTATGGGCCGCGACAAAGCGCTGCTGCCGTTTTGCGGACGCCCCCTCATTGAGATTGCTGTAGGGAAACTCCGTAGCTTCTGCTCCGGGGTCTCGGTCGCGGGCAATCGTGACGACTTGGCCGTCTATGCTCCAGTCGTCCATGAAACCCGCATCGGCACAGGGCCTGCCGCGGGTCTGGAGGCGGGCCTGCAAGCCTCCGCGCAGCCCTGGGCGCTGTTTCTTCCAGTCGACGTGCCGCTTGTGCCGGAGTTCCTGCTGTGGAGCTGGGCAGCAGCTGTGGTCGGGGGGACAAACGAGGGTCTTCGCCTCAGCTTTCTGCGCGCCGGCGGCAACCGGCAGCCCACCTTCTGCCTCCTTCACAAGGATTGCCTCGAACCTCTCACCGCCATCACCGAGGCAGGGGAGCGCAAGCTCGACATCCTCTTCGATAAGACCGCATCACGGCTGGGTCCAGCCGCCTTGTGGGTCGCAGAGGCGGAGACATTCGCCGCGAACGACGGGCCGCACGTCGATGTCGACCTGTATTTCAGTAACGTGAACTGGCCGGAAGATCTGTCAGCGCTCGAGCTTCGCGTGTCTCAGGCGCTCCCCATCTCCGACGCAAAAGGAGCGGTACGTGCCTGAGACAGATTCCCCCAAAGCTCCGGTCAGCCACAACCCGAACGAGCCTCTTATCGACAGCGTGACACCCGACGTCGCCAAGGCCATCGGCCAGTTTATTGCGGAAGCCGCCACCCACAACGAGCTTGAGGCAGAGACTGCCGCCGAGGAGGCCAGCTTTGCCGCCTCTGCCGGCCTGATTGGGGCCGAGTTCGCCGCTCCTGGCGCGCCCTACATCGCCTTCGATCACGTGTTCAAGAGCTTCGGCGACTTTCGAGTCCTCGAAGACGTCAGCTTTTCGGTCAACTCCGGCGATACGCTCTGCATTCTGGGCCGCAGCGGCGTAGGCAAATCAGTCTCCCTGCAGATCCTTATGGGTTTTTTGAAGCCCGACGCCGGCACCGTCATGGTCGCCGGGCAGAACATCTGCGGCTTCAGCGAGCGGGAGATGCAGGCAGTGCGGCGCAAGGTGACTATGGTCTTCCAGAACGGCGCGCTGTTCGATTCGGTCACCGTTGGCGAAAACGTGGCCTTTCCCCTGCGGGAGCGCGGCGATATGGAGGAAGACCAGATTCTGCAGGTCGTGAAGGGCATGCTGGAGATGGTCGGCGTAGCGGGTATGGAAGACCTGTTGCCCAGCGATCTTTCCACCGGCATGAAGCGTTCCGTCGCTATCGCACGTGCCCTGGCAGCCCAGCCAGCGGCAGTCCTGTATGACGAGCCGACCACAATGGTCGACCCGCTAATGGCGCACCTGCTCGGCGACCTCATTCAGCGGCTGAAGACCCAGTTGCACCTCACCAGCGTCGTGGTCACGCACGATATGCGTTTCGCGGAGAGACTGGCCGATCGAGTGTTGTTCCTCCATGAGGGCCGGGCACGCTTTTTCGGGACGATGGAAGCGATGAAGGGGAGTGAAGATCCGGTTCTGAGGGAGTTCCTGGACTTGGATCAACTCGTGCTGCCCCTGTGAGCCCTTCCCGGGCAACACCGCAATCCGGGACGTCTACGGGTGATAAATTAGTACACAGCAAGCCCACTATCCAAGCTTTGATCCACTCTGTCCTACGTCACGGAAAGTTGTTGCACCCGGGTAGCCGAGACCTATGCCAACGCATGACTTCCTGGAGCAGGTCGTGATCTCCGGCAAAGCACGCCAGGAGGACGGTACGAGGTCTGCAGGGGGTGCTCGCGGTACCGAGGCACGTCCTTCGATCTCCTCCGTAGTCTGGGCGCTGCTGGATGTGGTCACGGCGGTGCTGGCCGGGTTAATCGCCTTACGGTTACGCCTGGAAGGCCATGCTGGCTCTGACATACAGCCAGGGGTGATGTGGAACCTGCTCCACCCCACGAACATGCCGTCATTCCTGATGCTGCTTGTCTTTGGCGTGTATGTGGTGCTTACCTCAAGGCTCTTTGGGCTCTACCGTTCCAGTGAAAACATCAGCGGGCTGCATGAGCAGCGCATGACAGTACAGGCCGTGCTTACCTCCGGCCTGCTGCTATGCGGCACCCTGTACCTAACCCGAGGCTATGCGGTATCCCGCTTGGCGGTGCTGATGACCGTGGTGCTCACGATGCCCATGCTCATGTTCCGTAAAGCCCTGTGGCGCAAGCTCCGGGAGCGGCGCTATCTGCTTGGGCTTGAAGTGCGCAACGTGCTCATCGTGGGCGATGGACGCGTGGGCCATGCCCTGCGCAATCATCTGGAATCGCTCCCGCACATGGGCTTCCGCTTCAAAGGCTTCATTAGCCTGGAGCGCGGCCGCGAACGGGAAGCCGCCCACATCGTGGGAGACATCCGCAACTGTGTCGCTGTGGCCCGCTCCCTGTTCGTCGACGAAATCTACTTCTCCACCCCCGCAGACAAACGGACGGTGGTGGGCGTGGTGGAAGAGGCACGCGCCCTGGGCATCGGCGTTCGCGTCGTCCCCGACCTCTACGATGGCCTGGCCTGGAACGCCAACGTCGAGTACATCGGTCAGTTTCCCACGATCCCCTTGCATCGACGCGAGTTCCCCCGGGGAGCCTTTGTCCTGAAGCGCGGCATGGACATCATCCTGTCCACGCTGGCACTTATCGTTATCTCGCCCATCATGATCGTCATCGCCCTCTTGGTGCGCCTCGATTCCTCCGGACCGGTCTTCTACCAGGCAGAACGCATCGGGCGTAAAGGCCGTGTCTTCCGCTGCTTCAAGTTCCGCACCATGGTGCCCAATGCCGATCGCCTTCGCAAGGAGATTGCACACATGAACGAGCGCGACAACGTGCTCTTCAAGGTGCAAAACGATCCTCGCGTCACAAAGATCGGCACCAAGCTCCGCAAGTACTCGCTCGACGAGCTGCCCCAGTTCTTCAACGTACTTAAAGGCGATATGAGCCTTGTAGGTCCCCGGCCGCCCCTGGCCTCCGAGGTCGAAAAATACGACCTCGCCCATCTGCGGCGGCTCGATGTCCTGCCCGGCATCACAGGGCTTTGGCAGATCGAGGCCCGTCAGGATCCTTCCTTCGACAGCTATATTTCCCTGGATACTGCCTACGTCGAAAATTGGAGTCTCATGCTGGATTTACGGATCCTCGCCCGGACCATCGGTGTGGTCCTGGCAGGTACCGGCTCCTAGCTTGGCATCCCAGCCTGCGCTAATGCACGTTCGCATCGGTCAGATCGATGGGCACCAGCAGCGGGGGGCACTCTGAACACAGATTCTTTAGCTTACTCAGCAGATCCTCCGGCAGGATGGGTCGGGTAAGCAGTTCAAACGGGGGAGTGTCGGCCTCCTCGCCTCCAAAAAAGCTGTATAGATCGATGTGGCCGGTAAACATCAGGATCTTGCACCGCGGCAGCGCAAAGGGCGTGACACCGGTGCACTTGTATCCCGTCAGCCCGGCCGATGTCACATCGGTAACAACCAGATCCGGTTTCAGCAGATTGAGCAAGCGCAGTGCGGCCTCTCCACTGTAAAGAGCGCAGGCGTCATACCCCGCCAGATCCAGAATCACGGCCAGGGTTCTCACGATGATGTCGGCATCATCGGCGACGAGGACGCGAACCTTGGGCGTTGGTACACCCGTTTGGAGCGGCACCATGGCGACACCAGGAGACTCTGTCCAACAGCCTACGCGTCGCTACGAGGTACTTATGCGGCCTATCGCCTGCATTTGCATGGCATCACGAAATGCCTGGCCGGGCTTTGAAGAGACTAGCTGCACCGGGGCGGTAAAATGACGGTGTGCGTGTCGCCCTGGCTCAGATCAATCCAACAGTAGGGGATTTTTCGGGCAATCTTTCGAAAATCTCAGAAGGCATCGAACGAGCCGCTGCAAGCGGGGTGGATCTGGTGATCTTTCCTGAGCTGGCAACCTCGGGGTACCCTCCTGCGGACCTGCTGGAAAAACAGAGCTTCCTGCAGCGTGCCGAGGACTCCCTGGCTCGGATTGCCGAGCTTACCCGCGGCTCGGGACGCCCTGCGGTGCTGGTGGGTTCACCCATGCGCTGCGAAGGCGCCGGGCGCAAGCAGGTACGCAACGTGGCCGCTGTGCTGGAAGCCGGCGAGCTTAAATTTCTGCAGCAAAAAATGCTGCTGCCCTTCTACGACGTCTTCGACGAGCAGCGCTACTTCGAACCGGCCACACAGCAGAGCTTGACGATCATCAAGGGCCAGCCCGTCGCCATCACCGTCTGTGAAGACGCCTGGAACGACAAGCTCTTCTGGCCGCGTCAGAACTATCCCTTCGATCCCGTGGAAGAGCTCATGAAGCAATGGGGCGCGCTGCCCCAGACCAGCAGCGGGCAGCGGCTCATCCTGAATATCTCGGCCTCCCCCTATTGGCACAACAAGCCCGAGACCCGGCGACGCATGATCGGTGCGCTGGCCACACGCCACCGTGCAGCGGTGGTGATGGTGAACCAGGTCGGCGCCAATGACAGCCTCATCTTCGATGGCGACTCCTTCGCCATGAATGCCGCGGGTGAGGTAATCGGGCAGGCCTGTTCCTTTGCCGAGGACTTCGTGGTCGTCGACACGCTGCAAGATGAGCCCGTACGCCTGAGCCATGTGCGCGAGGCTGCGGCGGAGGCCGCAGTCGAGCCCGGGGGAACTGCCGAGTGCAAACGCACATGGGATGCCCTTGTGCTGGGCACTCGCGATTACCTGCACAAATGCGGCTTCAAAAAGGCCCTCGTTGGCCTGAGCGGCGGCATCGATTCAGCCCTGGTCGCGGCCATAGCGGTCGAAGCCCTCGGGCCGGACAACGTGGGGGGCATCGGCATGCCCAGCGAGTTTTCCTCCAGTGGCTCCCTGACTGACGCGGAGCTGCTCGCCCGGAATCTCGGCATCCGCTTTGACGTCCTGCCCATCCGTGAGATCTACGACGGGTTCACCCATCGGCTTGAGCCCTTCTTCGCCGGCACACCCTTTGGCCTGGCGGAGGAAAATGTTCAGCCACGGATCCGCGGAACGCTGCTGATGGCGGTCTCCAACAAGACCGGCGCCCTGGTGCTGACGACCGGGAACAAGAGCGAGATGGCTACCGGCTATTGCACCTTGTACGGCGACATGGTCGGCGCCCTGGCCGTCATTGCCGACCTCTACAAGACCGAGGTCTACGCTCTCTCGACCTGGTACAACGAGGTGCACTGCGGCCGTGAGGTCATTCCCTCGGACACACTAACCAAGCCACCCTCTGCCGAGCTACGCCCAGGGCAGAAGGACACCGACTCGCTGCCTCCCTACGAGATCCTCGACCCCCTGCTGCGGGCCTATATCGAGGATTACTTATCCGCAGACGAGATCGCACTGGGGCAGACACTTGAGCCCGAGCTGGTGCGCAAGGTAATCCGGCTTGTGGAAATTGCCGAATACAAGCGTCAGCAGGCTGCTCCGGTTTTGAAGGTCTCCAAGAAAGCTTTTGGCATGGGACGACGTTTTCCCATTGCTGCGCGACGCGAAGTGTAATTCCAAACCTCAGAAATCAGCCGATATCTCGGCGAGGAGCACGTGTGAACAAGATGACCCTGGGCCTGGCTGTACTAGTCGCAACTACCGGCATGATGGCGGGCGCGCAGGCAACAACGCCCTCCGCCCCCGGACAGAATGGTGTTGCAGCGCCAAATCCCGCAATGGCCGATACGCAAACACCGGCTCCGCCCGCGCCCATCCGGTTTCCGCCCGTGGACCTGAAGAACTTCACCGCTGCAAGCCCCTCGCAGGCGACGGTAGACAGCTTCCTGCATTCTGCGTGGGGTGTAGACGAGAACCGCGAGTGGCGCATCGCTTCCATTCAACCAGCTGCTTCTCCGGGCTTCGTCAAGGTAGAGGTGTACGTCGCGGACAAGCGCCAGCCCACCCGTGTTGGCACCTATAACTTCATCGTCACACCGGATGGAAAACACGCGATCGCTGGGGACCTGTCCCCCTTCGGCGCAAGTCCGTTTGCCGAGACCCGAGCGACTCTGCAGGCGCGCGCCGATGGTCCCGCCCGTGGAGCCTCCAGTAAGGATCTCGAACTGGTCGAGTTCGCCGACCTGCAGTGCCCCAACTGCAAGGCCGCGCAAGGCACGATGGATCAGCTCGTAAAAGACTTTCCGCAAGCCCGCATCGTTTACCAGAACCTGCCCCTTCCGGGCGCGCATCCCTTTGCCATGCAGGCCGCCGAAGTCGGCAATTGCGTCCGTCAGGCCAAGGGTGATCCTGCCTTCTTTGTCTATGCGCAGAAAGTCTATGACACCCAGGCCGATCTGACCGCTGATAAGGGTGACGCCACCCTGCGCGCGGCCGTGACCGCAGCTGGCGCGGACCCCGCCACGGTGATGACCTGCGCCGCTCAGCCCGCCACCAAAGCGGCGGTCAATGCCTCCGTCAAGCTTGCCTCTGACCTTGGCATTACTGGCACACCATCGATCGCCGTCAACGGGCGCATCCTTCCTCTCTCGCAAATCCCTTACGCCGGCCTGAAAAAACTCATCGTCTTTCAAGGCCAGCTGGATGGCATCGCCGTAAAGGAACAGCCCTCACTTTCTACTCTGAAGTAAACAACGCCTCCGCACAGACGCCTCCTGCCCTATCCGGCAGGAGGCGTTTCCCATGTATCGCTCCTCGAGCATGAGCCTCAATGAAAGTCGTGGGAACGCAGGGCAAGATTGGCGACGCGCAACGGTGAGACGACCTCGGCTTTCACGTGCACCACGCCATCCTGGTTTTGCAGCTTGCCCGTCACCAGCAGAAACTTCTCACGGGTAATCAGGGCGCGGTCACGGTCATACAGCTCCGGATGAATGATGATGTTGGCGATACCCGTTTCGTCCTCCATTGAAAGAAAGATAAAGCCCAGCGCGGTGCCCGGACGCTGCCGCGCAATCACACATCCAGCGGCACTCACACGACGCCCATTTCCGCCTCCCTGCAGTTCACGCGCGCTCAGCACACCTGAAGCACGCAGCTCCGCTCGCCGGTACGCCATCGGGTGATAGTCAATCGACAACCCCGTGCCTGCATAGTCGGCGACCAACCGTTCTTCGGTATTCATCTGCCGCAGAGGTGTGGCACGCGCGGCAGCCTTGCTCTCGCTCCCGTGCTCAGCCTCTGAAGCTCTTTCCTCAGGATCGGCGCCGCAGGCATGCAAGAGCGGCCCCGCAGGCCGGCCCGCCTCCTCGGCCTGCCACACCGCATCGCGCCGATGCTCTACGCCGCCGAGCTGATTCAAAGCGCCGATACGGGCGAGCTGTGAAAGATCACGCCGGTTCAACTGCGGCACGCGACGCGCCAGCTCTTCAGTGTTCGTAAACACGCCCTGCAGCTCGCGTATGCGAACCAAGGCCTCGGCCACCGATTGCTTCAGGCCACGGGCATACATCAGCCCCAGGCGAAGCGACAACGACGCATCCGGCTCGGCTTCCACCGTGCACTCCCAGCGCGAGATCTGCACATCCACCGGCTTCACGCGCAGCTTATGCCGCTGTGCATCCTTGACGAGGACGGCGGGCATGTAAAAACCCATCGGCTGGTTGTTCAGCATCGCGCAGGTAAACGCGGCAAGGTAGTGCACCTTGAAATATGCCGACGCATACGCCAGCAGCGCGAAGCTCGCCGCATGCGACTCGGGAAAGCCATACAGCGCAAAAGACTGAATGCTGCCCACGATGGTGTCCTGCGTCTCCGGCGTGATGCCCTTGCGCGCCATGCCCTCGCGCAGCTTCTCCATCAGCGACTTCATCTTGCCGAATGAGCGGCGCATGCCCACAGCCTTGCGCAGCTCCTCGGCCTCCGCTCCGCTGAAGTCGCCTACCACCATGGCCATCCGCAGCAACTGCTCCTGAAACAGCGGCACGCCCAGCGTTCGCTTCAGAACCGGTTTAAGCGAAGGATGCGGATACGAAACTTCTTCTTTACCCTGTCGGCGCCGCATGTACGGATGCATCATCTTGCCAACGATCGGCCCTGGTCGAATGATGGCCACCTGCACCACCAGGTCATAGAACGTTGTTGGTGCATTGCGCGTGATGGACGCCATCTGCGCGCGGCTTTCCACCTGAAACATGCCCACGGTGTCCGCCTTGCGAAGTACCGCGTAGGTATCTGGATCATCCTTGGGCAGATTGCCCAGGTCTTCCGTCTTGCCATAGTGCTGCGGCACAAGATCCAGGCAGTCCTTCAGCACAGCCATCATGCCCAGCCCCAGCAGATCGACCTTCACCAGGCCAAGATCGTTGCAGTCTTCCTTGTCCCACTGCACAACGGTGCGGCCCACCATGGAAGCCCGTTCCAGTGGAACCACCTTGTTGAGCTGCCCCTGGCAGATCACCATGCCCCCGGAGTGCTGGCCGAGATGCCGCGGCAGGCTGTGCACGCGCTCGCACAACTCCAGATACTTCGCGATGCGGTGATGGCCCACATCGAAGCCGGCATGGCGAAACTGATCGCCGAGCGTCTCGCCCTTTTCACGCCACTCCCATTGCCCCACCAGGCTCGAAAGCCGCGCCAGTGTGTCCTCTTTGAAGCCAAGCGCCTTGCCCACCTCACGCGCAGCCGACTTGCCGCGATAGCTGATGATGTTGGCCGTCATCGCCGCGCCCAGCTCGCCATAGCGCTGATACACATACTGAATCGCCTTTTCGCGTTTGTCGCCGGAGGGCAGATCCAGATCGATATCAGGCCATTCGTGCCGATTTTCATTAAGAAACCGCTCGAAAAGCAGGTCCATATGCACTGGATCCACCGCGGTAATGCCCAGCAGGTAACAGACAACAGAGTTAGCCGCAGAGCCTCGGCCCTGGATCAGGATGTCGTTGCGATTGCAGTAGCGCACGATATCCCAGACGATCAAAAAATAGCCTTCAAAGCCGAGATGCTCGATCAGCTGGAGTTCTTTTTCGGCCTGCTTTTCGGCACGGGCGCGCAGGTCGTTGTTCGCCTTTGCCCCATAGCGATGCACGATGCCGTCCGCGACACGCTTGCGTAGGAAAACATTCTGGGGTTCACCGCCTGTCTCGGCGTAAGACGGGAACTCATACCCAAGATTGTTGAGCCGGAACTCTAACCGCTGCGAGAGCAACAGCGTGTTCTCAATTGCCTCGGGCAGATCGGCAAACATCTGCCGCATGACCTGCGGCCTGCGTAGGTACCGCTGCGAATTGCTCTGCAGCAAACGGCCCGCGCGCTCAAGATCCGTACCATGGCGAACAGCGGTAAACACATCCAGGATCTCGCGCTCATACTTCGTGGCATAGCGCACCCCATTGGTCGCCAGCAGGGGCAGCTTCAGCGACTCAGCCAATCCAACAGCCACCTGGTTGCGGTATTCCTCCTCGCGATCACCGTGTCGTTGCAGTTCAACGTAGACATTCTGCGGTCCAAATAAGCGTACGAGGCGCTCGACCTCCGCACGCGCTGCCGGCTCACCGCCGCGCTCCAGCGCCGCCGCCAGCGGGCCTTCCTCGCCGCCCGTCAGGCAGATAAGGCCCGGTGCAAACTCCGCCAGATCGTCAAGCGTAGCCATGCCTTCCGCCTTGCCACGCTCCCGCATTTTGAAGCGCGTAATCAGCTGGCAAAGATTGGCGTATCCGGTTGTGGAAGCACACAGCAAAGGTAAGCGCGCCGGCTCAGCCTGGTGCTGATGCGGCAGCCACGCCGCGGGCCGCAGCCGCGGGCCAAAGTCCTCGACCGCGATCTCTGCACCGATGTGCGCCTGGATCTTGTTCTCTTCTGCATGGATGTGAAACCGGGGCGCGCCATATAAACCATTGCGATCCATCAACGCCATGGCCGGCATCTCCAGGGCAAAAGCTGCGCTCAGCAAAGCTTCAGGGCTCGAAGCCCCTTCCAGAAAGCTGAAGGCGCTCGCGGCATGCAGTTCGATATAGTCGGTGGCCATGGCTGGGTGCTCGTCTAGTCGTACAGCGCGTCGAGCTGCCAATGCAGGCGCAGTCGGTCGTTCGTCAACAGGGCAAGCAGGCGGCTCCCATCGGCGGCCTGCGCATCCACATCCCATTCCTCGCGCGCCCAGACGTCCCCGGACCACCAGTGACCGCTGCATCGCCAAGGACCAAAGGCGCGGCTCACAACGTAGTGGGATTGATCAACACCGCTCGCATGCAGGGAAAGGGACTTCAACCTGCCAGCCTCCAGCGTTACCTGCACAAGCGGTGCCGGACGGAGGCGGCGCAGGGCAACACCGGTACGGTGCGTTGCAGGTGTTGAGAGTGGAGATTGTTTCTGGCGCTTCATCGCGGTGTTCGTCTGGGTGCGCGTTTCAGCAACGGCAAAGCGCTCTACACGAAAGCCCTCAGGCGTGTGCGTATCGTTCAAAATGGCACGCCCTACGCGTTCCTCTCCCACTAAGGCCGCAATCCGGGCCAGCGTTACCTCCAGTCGCATGGGCTCCGGCGACTGCGGAGAAAACAGCCCGGCCTGCACCCCTGGACGCGGCCCAGGCTCAGCGTGCAGCGTGATTGCCACAATCGCCGCAGGGGAAGGGTGTGCCTGTAAATCAAGCTGCAGCAACTTCAACAACAGGACGCGATCGTCCAACGGAAGCGCAGGCTTTAGCGTTCGTTCATGCGTGGGGTCGTCAGGTTCGGTTTCGGACTCACGATTTCGATCACGGTCCGTGCTGTCCACGGGCCGTTCCAGGTGCAGGCGCACCGTCACGCTCGCCAGTTGCAGCGCACGGTTGCGAGCTCGCTGAACTAGCTGATCCAGCATGGGAGCCAGGGCAAACAGCAGCGACTCAAGGTTGTCGACCGGGGCGTCAAAGGCCAGGTGCTCTTCCAGTGTGAAAGCTGTCTCGGCGGGAAGTAGCAGGTGCTCTTCCTCACCGCAGGCCAGCCGGTGCAGGCGATGGCCCTCCTGTCCAAGACGGGCCACAAGATCCGCGGGAAGCAACGCCGCCAGGTCTCCTGCAGAGCGCACACCCCAGGCCTGAAAGGTGTCCAGTTGTTCCCCCGTAAGCCCGAATGCAGTGAGCGGAAGATCCTTCAATCGCGCTCGTTCCTCCCCGGGTGGCACCACGATCAGGGTGTCTCCGGGTGCTCGGATAAGGCAGGCAGCCGTTTGCAGGTTGCGGCTGGACGCAACGCGCGCAAAGAATCCAAGCTCCCGAGCAGAACGAAACAGCTTCTGCCCAATCACGTGCGGTGGACCCAGCAGACGCGTTGCACCCGTCATATCCAGGGCAAGGGTCAGGGCCGAGGTGCGGGGCAGCTCCTGGGTGCGTGGCGTAAACCCCGCGGCCATCTCCAGAAGCGTAAGCGCGGCGTGTTGTTCTTCCGCTCCGGACCTTCGCAGCGCCGTGACATGAGGAAAGCTCTCCAACTCAGCACGCGTCATGCCATGGCGCACCCCAAGCCGGCGCGCTTGCAATGTAGCGGCGCACGTCTTTTCCTGGGGTGGTTCGCCCTGCAGGACGGCCACCGCTGTTTTGGCCAGGGCCGGGCGCAGGCGAACCAGGGCCTGTGCCGGGAACTCGGGGATGCGCATGCAGAAAAAAAGAGGTGTGCTCATAAGGAACCTCCCTGGGGTGTTTTCGGTTCGGTGCCGGTCCAGGCAGCAGCGCGTCCCCATACTGCCTCGCGCTCCCGCTGGGGCTGTTTGCGTGAACTAACAAGGTGAAGCCTGTTGGGCTGAGCGGAGTTCCCTGGGGTAACCGCCGGCATAGTGGCCGCTGGGACCGGCGGCGTTTCAAAGCGTCGTCGATCCACGGAAACACGGAACCGGGCCCCGGTAAGAACCGTCGCGGCGCTCTGCATTTGTGTCGGGCTCAGGCGCAGCACGAGCTCGGCGCTGGATCGTGCGCAGGGATGCTGTGTCAGCACCAGAAGCACGGCATGGGCGCGATCCGCCGCCGTGCGAAACCGGAACCATGTGGCCAGAGGAATCCTCCACACAAATTCAGGGGGAATACTGCCAAGATCAAGCACAATCGCCCCAAAGCCACCGGCAGCCAGCAAAAGATCTGTGGCCCGCAGCGCCTGGTCCAGCGCTCGCCACAGGGGCGATGTGCGTTGGCCGGGAACGCTGGGTGGCTCGCCCGCAAGAGAGGCGACGCTGCGCTGCCGGACTCCCGTGAGCGCTGGCCCTCCCGGTTGAGCCGTCTGGAAGGGAATCGCCATAGGGAGAGACATCTTCCCGGGCGCCTTGGAAACAGGACTTCCCGTCACACAGGCCTCCATCTCGCGACGTGGCAGACCGGCGGCTATGGCTTCGGGCGGTGTAGCGAGGCAGCGGCCCGCAGCATTGTTGCCGTTATCGGTCCACGCACCCCCCTGCGTGCGATTCTTGGCAACAGCTGCCGTGTTGGCGATCTGCGCCGAAGAGAGACTCTTCACCGGAGTGCCAGACTGGCGTTGCATCTGCAGTGCCTGTCGACGCGACGGTTGCCGATCGCTGGGGATCTGCTCCTCGCGATCCACGGCCCTGCGCGGTATGGGGCGGGGGTCCTGCGGTGTCCGGTCCAGCGGGGCGCGGTCCTGCGTGCTGTCCACGAGCTTGCGGTTCGGCGCGCCCGGCGTACCTATCTGGCGGTTCCTGCGTGGGTCTACCGAAACGCGCGGCGCTCCCGGGCGCGGGATCACCCCGGGATGCAGAAACGCATCCACCGCCTGGGAAAGTCCGCGGGCCTCTCCGCGCGGGTGCGGGCTGCCGCAACCACCGGAAGATGCCGGCGCATGGCTGCCTTCGGCAAGATATGCCGCTCCCTTTGGAGGAGAGAGCTTGTCCATTAAAGTCCCCGTCGCGCTGCCCGACCCAGGCTTTTCCCCGCAACGAACCCAAAGCTGGCGCGAAAGCTCGATGCCGGCCGCCGCGGCAGACTGGGGATCCAGGGCGTCCGAGGTGTCGACCCACGCCACTGTCTTGCCGGCCTGCGTCATCTCCGCCATGGCCGCAAAGGCCAGTGTGGTGCGGCCCGACGAATGCTTTCCCACCAGCTCGGAGATCGCCCCGATCGGCAAACCGCCCTCCAGCAGGGTATCGAGCTCAGGGATGCCGGTGGCTGCCAGGTCGCGAACAATCCGTGGCCGCGGCGTCAGCGCACCGGGTATGCGTGACGCAAGCGCGTTCTCAATTTGCAGGCGAAGGGCAGCGGCAGAGGGCAAAGGGGACTCTCCTGTTTCGCCTTATCTTCGCCTTTTAGTTTGTGAATCCGCAAGGGGCTATGCCTCGAATTCCTTGCACTTTCGTGTTATTTCGAGCCAATCTCCCCAAAACGCACCGACTCCGGTGCACACGCGGATCCGCGCACCGGTCGGCACCTGGAATTGAGGGGATGTGGCGTTGACAGGCCCGTTACGTCCGGTCGCCGGCCTCTGTATCTGCCGATTCGGTGTAGCCCAGGGTGCGCCGCAGCTCTTCCATATCGCTGCGCAGCCGGATGGCCGCCGTCTGCATACCGGCGAGCGCATCGCGCCAGTTCTCCGGCCCGAACCCGGTAAGGCGCTCGTCCACCATGTTCACCGCCTCCTGCAGATTCACCATGGCAGCGCCCACAGCCTTGTTATGGAACAGCGTGGCGTCGCGGGAAGGCTTGGAGCCGGAACGGCAACCCGTCAGCAGCGCTGCGGGAATGGAGACCAGGGCGAACTTGCGGCGATCCATAGCGCATCCTCTCAGGGCGGTGGCAGAGTGCGCAAGTTCATCCTGCCTCCCCACGCCACGATGGTAGCTTGGGGGTCATGTCCAGGACACCACGGGTCGAATATGCCGGTCAGCGCCCCATGCGCACCCGCAACACGGTGCTGTACCGCGCCCTGCACTGGCCGTTGTGGATCTTTGTCTTCTTCCTCACCCCGGGACCGCTGACCTTTGATCTGTTCGCCGGACGCGCCAACCGCTGGAACCTGCTGTGGCTGGCGCTTGTGCTCGTGGGCACAGGGATTGCCGCGCTGCGTGGCCGCCTGCCCGGCGCCGAGCCTGGTCCATACATCCTGCGGTTTACCGAGGACCGCCCCAACCCTCTCTATCGCCGCGTCTGCTATACCTTCGGCTGGAACGCCGCCCTCAACTTCGCTCTTATGAATCTCCTCGGCTGCCTGGTGGCGGTCGTGACCGGGCGGTGGTTCATGCAGCAGATCTACGCACGCGTGTACTTCCCCGTGCTGGTGGCCATCGTCCTTCTAGGGATCACAGGCACCCTGCCTCGCGTACGCCCCTCCACGGCAGGGGAGGGCACCGAGCGCCGCTACTTCTATGGCACCGTCTGGTCGGTAACCCTGGCCCAGACCCTTCTCATGGTCCTGTGGCAGATCCTGCCGCGCACCCACACCGCAGACATTATCAAGCTGGTCGTCTACGTGGCGGCGTTGGTTGTCTTTGGCATAGCGTCACGGGCAGGGATGTTTCCACGAACACGGCCCATTGTGCCCGGGGAAATGATCGTGGCGGACTAACCGTGGCCTATGCCCGGAGCGTATGATTTTGATCAAGTTCCCAAGGAGTTTGGATCGGTATGAAGCAGACATCCAACATGAAGCAGGATCGCCGTAATTTTCTGAAGACCGGCGGGGCCGTAGCTGCGGGCCTGCTGATGCCGGCCGCTGGCGCGGCTGCCGAGGGAAAAACATATACGCTGCCGTCCAACCCCAGGACGCACGAGGCCATGCCGACGCGCAATCTAGGCAAGACCGGCTACAAGGTTGGCATCTTCAGCCTCGGCGGCCAGGCCTCCATCGAAAAAGCCAACAACTTTGACGTCGCCGTGCCCATCATTGAGCGCGCTCTCGATCTCGGCGTCAACTATATCGACACGTCCTCCATCTACGGCGGTCCCGACCGCTGGAGCGAGCAGTACGTTGGCCGTGTCATGAAGACGCGCCGGCATGAGGCCTTTCTGGCCACCAAGAGCAAGGAACGCACCCGCGACGGCTCGCTGCGCATGATCGAAAAGTCTCTCCAGCTGCTCAACACCGACCACGTCGATCTCTGGCAGCTGCACGATATCGGCTTGCCCGAAGACGTGGACGCCATCTTCGCCAAGGGCGGCGCCATGGAAGCCTTTACCGAAATGCAGGCGCAGGGCGTGGTGAAGAATCTCGGCGTCACGGGGCACTACCGGCCGGATACCCTGATCGACAGCATCAACCGGCATCCCTTTGATTGCATCCTGATGTCGCTGAACCCGGCGGATGTCCATATGTGGAGCTTCCAGGAGCAGCTGCTGCCCCTCGCTGTAGAGAAGCAGATGGGCATCATCGGTATGAAGGTACCCTCGCGCGGCCGCCTGCTCTCCAGCTGGACCCCGCCGCCTGTTGAGGCGCAGAAGCACATGTGGGAAGGCTCGGCCATCGCCACCCGCCCCGGCGTCATGACCATGAAGAACGCCATGGATTATGCGCTCACCCACCCCGTCAGCACCGTCATCGTGGGCTGCGACACCGTGGCGCAGCTGGAAGAAAATGTCAAAATCGCACGGGAGTTCACGCCCCTGTCGCACACCCAGATGGCCTCGCTGAACGCCGCGGCAGAGCCCGTCGCTAAGCAATCCCTCTTCTACCGCTTTACAGACAGGTCCAAAGGCTAACCATCTCACCTAGAGCCTGGAACCGATTCGTCCCTAGCGCAGCCGCTTACGCGGCTGCGTCGGCAGCGTGAAGTGGAACGTCGACCCTTCACCCAGTACGCTGGTCGCCCAGATCTGTCCTCCATGCTGGGCAATGATGCTGCGACAGATGGCCAGCCCCAGCCCGGTGCCGCCCATCGTGCGCGAGTCCGAAGCATCGATCTGCTTGAACCGTTCAAAGATGACGTTGAGCTTGTCTTCGGGTATACCGCGCCCTTGGTCCTGAACCTGGATCAGGGCCTCGTCTGACGTGGTGTAAAAGGCCGACAGTCTGATCTCGCTGGGTTGCACGGAGAGCGCCGGCGAGAACTTGATCGCATTTGAGAGCAGGTGCGTCACTGTCTGCAGCGTGCGCTCCGGGTCTGCCCATACCGTGACACCGTTGGCTTCTATGGTGAAACGCACATTGGCCTTGGCCGCCTGCGCCTGCAGCAGAGAAATACCCCGTCGGAAGATCTCCTCGATAGAGCAGCTGACAAAGTGCATCTCGGCCTTGCCGGAGCCAATGCGCTCCAGATCGAGGATGTCGTTGACCAGGCTGACGAGCCGGTCCGTGTTGCCCGTCGCGATCTCCATCATCTGCTGCACCTTTTCCGGGCGGTCCCTCAACTTGTCCCCGGAGAGCAGGCCAAGTGCCGCGCGAAGGCTGGTCAGCGGCGTGCGCAGCTCATGCGAAACGGTGGAGATGAACTCGTCTTTCATGCGATCCAGGGCGTTGCGCTCACTGATGTCGGTAAAAGCGACCACCACACCCACGGCCCGTCCCACTGCGTCTTCAGGGCTGTGCACATCCCCGGGCTCCGGCGTCTCGATCTGGGGCCGGGCAACATACTCGATCGGTATGGCTTTACCATTCTTGTGCCAGAACACCTCGTTCGCCACGCGGATCGTCGTCTGGTCGCGTACGCTGGCGCGGATCGGACAGTCCTCCTCGTCATACGGCGTTCCGTCCGGGCGGGAGTGGTGTATCAGCGCATGCATATTGCGGCCCAGCATCTCTTCAGGCCGGTAGCCCAGCATCTGCGCCGCAGCCGGGTTCACCACGGTCACCCGGCCCTCCAGATCGATACCGTAGATCCCGTCGCCCACCGATTCCAGAACAGAGTTCGACTGGCGCACCACGGCGCGCAACTGCTCTTCGGCACGGATTTGATCGGTGATGTCCACGGCAAATGCCAGCACGGAGCGGGAGCCCTGGGTTGGTTCGACGAGGCGATTTCGATACGCCAGAACCCGCTCCTCGCCATTGACGTGGGCCAGGTGCATCAGGCCCTGCGCTTCTCCGGTGGAAAGCAGCGCCTCAAAATAGGGCCGGAGCAGGTGCTGCCGCTCCGGGTACATAAACTCGGTGAGCGTGTGGCCGAGAACGTCCTCGACCTCCCGTCCGACGCTCCGAGCTCCATGCTGATTGATCGAAAGAATGCGCCCATCCAGGTCGTGGGTGCACACCAGGCCGAGCGATCCCTCAACGATCTGGCGATAGCGCGCCTCGCTTTCCCGAATCGTGGTCTCGGCCACGCGCTGGATGGTGACATCTATCCCTGTGGCGATGATGAATGCGACCTGATTCTGAGAATCGAGCAGCGCGGTAGCCGACCAGGAGATGCGCCGCCGACTGCCATCGCTGGCCAGCCAGAAGTTCTCGAAGGCCGTCGGAAATCTGCCCTGCCGAATAGTTTCGAAGCCCTCGATGTATTGCGGCACATCTTCCTGGGGAATGAGGCGTTCCCAGGCAAATTTGCCCACAAGATCGGCGGAACGATAACCGGAGATGATCTCGCAGGCACGGTTGAAGCGCACAATACGGCCCGCGGTATCAAAGACGATGACCAGTGCCCCGACAGTGTCGAGCACCGCCGCCACGAAGTTCTTTTCCACCGTAAGTGCGGCTTCCACACGTTGGCGTGCCCGCGATGCTCGCTGTGTCTCGCGCACCCGCATGATCAGCTCCAGTCGTGTGGTCACCATGTGGCTCAGGGCTTCCAGCGAATCCAGCTCCGGCGGGGTCAGCTTGCGTGGCTCCGCGCCGAGCACGAAGAGAGCTCCGATCGCGATGCCATTGGGCGTCTGGATAGGCGCTCCTGCGTAAAACCGGTACCGGTTTGGGCCGACTGTGATGGCCCCGGGAGCAAAGGCGGGATCCAGCTGCGCGTCCGGGATCTGGTAGATCCCTTCGGCCTCGATCGTGGTAGCGCAGGGCAGTACCTCGCGGAGTACGGAGCTGCTTTCCAGGCCATATCGGCCGATCAGGGACGTTCCATTCCGTTCGACGATGCCCACCGCGGCCGCAGGCGCACCGCACGTTTGGGCGGCAAGACGCGCAATATCGTCCAGGGCCGGGTCATGAGGCAGATCGGCCAAGCCATACTGGTCGATTGCTTCAAGCCGGGGCCCGTCGGCGTTCACCGCGATCTCCATCACAATCTGGAGGATACGAAGCACCCGCGATAGATGCTGTCCCACTTTCGCATTAAGCGGCGGACAGCAGATATTGCCCGGATGTCATGTGCCTGCGTTGAGGGGGACTGCTCGGGGGAGAGGAGGATCTGTTGCAACGATCTAAAGTGTTCATTCTATAGTGTTAACGTTGGTCTGAAAAGGCGCTGGGCGTTCCGCGGGCAAACCTGCGGTAATCCCACCTTTGCTCTGCCGGCTCTTCGGCCCGACACAGTATTGAATTTGGTTCCAGATATCCACGGGAATCTTCAGGTGTTGACCTGGATTCCCTTGCTGTGCAAGGAGATGCCGCGCATACTCGGGGCAAGCGGTCTGATCGTAAGTGCCGAAATCTGCAGTCGGAGCGTTTGCGCCGTGAACCAATATCGACGCCAAGATGTACTGCGCATCCTCCGCCTACCAGCCCGGCAGCTGGAGATGTGGGAGCGTGCGGGGCTGATCGAGCCCGCCGAGGCCTATGCTTTTGACGGACTTTCCCAGCTCCGCAAGCTGCGCGAGCTGGCCGCAACCCGCATCTCGGCGCAAAGCATCCGCCGTTCCATGGACGCGATGCGTCAGGTGGCCGGCACGGTGAATCCGCTGGCCGGGGCCATGCTCGCGCCGCACACGTCGCGGGTCGTCTTTCGGCAGAGCGGCGCGTTGCTGGACCCTCTCAGCGACCAGCTGGCGTTCGATTTCGAGATAAAACTTACGGCAGCGCTCGCGGTCGTGCGACAGAAGGTCGTCAACCCGACGGCCCATGCCCTTCGCCTGCTGGAGCTATTCCAGCGCGCCGTGCGGCTGGAAGAACGCCCGGAGACACTGGCCGAGGCCAAGGCCCTCTATGGCCAGCTGCTCGAACTGGAGCCGATGCATGCTGCCGGCGCGATCAATCTCGGAACGATACGTTACAACGAGCGCGACTTTGTCGGGGCAGAAGAGCTATACCGTCTTGCGACCGAGGCCGATCCCGAGTACGCCCTCGCCTTCTTCGATCTGGGCAACGTGCTGGACGAGCAGATGCGGCTCACCGACGCGGTGCAGGCCTACGAGCGAGCCCTCGAGCTTGTGCCCGAGTATGCGGACGCCCACTACAACCTGGCGCTTGCCTATGAGCGACTAGGCGAGACGCGCAAGGCGCTGCGACACTGGACCGCCTACACGCGTTTGGACGCAAGCGGCCCCTGGCACAGCCACGCCCGCATGCAGGCGCGGCGCATTCTCTCCGCAGAGCGCCTCACGATCGTCTCGCGGCACGGCCGCACCATGCGCATCGCCGGCTAGCTCAGGCACCTCCGGTTCGGACGCGATACACTCCTGAGCATCCCTGTCCCAAGCTGAGGAGAACTGCCCCTGATGGCCGCACCGACCGCCTTTCGTCCCTTTGTGCCCGCAGGCGAGAGCCGCAAGGAACTATCCATCCGTGCCTTGCTGCTGGGCAGCGTTTTTGGCGTTATTTTTGGCGCGGTGACGGTCTATGTCGGCCTGCGTGCCGGCCTCACAGTTGCGGCGAGCATACCGATCTCGGTGCTGTCGATCTCCATCCTGCGTGCCTTTGGCCGCGCCTCGATCCTTGAGAACAACATCGTCCAGACGACCGGCAATGCCGGGCAGTCCATTGCCTCGGGTGTGATCTTTACCCTGCCGGCGCTGATTTTCCTCGGCTTTGACCTGCAGAGCTTCCGCATCTTCATCCTGGCGCTGTTTGGCGGCTGGCTTGGCGTGCTGTTCATGATCCCGCTGCGTCGTCAGCTGATCGTCGAAGAGCATGGGACGCTGACCTACCCGGAGGGCACTGCCTGCGCCGATGTGCTGCAGGCCGGCGAGCGTGGCGGGTCCTTCGCGAGCCGTGTGTTCCTGGGGCTGGGGCTTGGCGGCCTGTACACGCTGCTGCAGAACGACAACCTGCTGGGCCTGTTTCCGCCCACGCCCAACTACCAGCCAAACTTCGACCCGAACGGGCAGCAGATCCTGCGTGGAGCGGCGATCCGGGCCGATGTCACACCGGAGTACCTTGGCGTGGGCTACATCATCGGCCTGCGGGTGTCGGCGATCATGCTTGCGGGCGGCGTGTTCTCGTGGCTGGTGCTGATGCCCGCGATTGTGTTCTTTGGCAAGCATCTGCCCGGGCCGTTGTATCCGGGCACCGTGCCCATCAACGACATGAGCCCCAGCGACCTGTGGAAGACCTATGTGCGGCCGATGGGCGCTGGCGCCGTCGCAGCCAGTGGGCTGATTACATTGCTGCGTACCGCGCCGACAATCCTGGGGGCGCTGACTGCCGGGTTTGGCCAAATGCGGAAGAGCAAAGTCGGCGAGGCGATTGAGGCTACGCGCAGCCGCACCGAGCACGACCTGCCCATGAGCGTGGTCGCGGGTGGAAGCCTGCTGCTGGTCGTGCTGATGTTTCTGTTTCTGCAGTTCAAGCCGGTCCCGGGGGCGCAGGTAGGGGCTCTGGCCAATCTTGCGGCGGCGCTGCTGGTGGTGGTCTTTGGCTTTCTGTTCGTCACGGTGAGCGCGCGTATCGTGGGCATCGTCGGTTCCAGCGCCAGCCCTGTGAGCGGCATGACCATTGCCACGCTGATGGCGACGGCGGCGATCTTTCTGGTGAAGGGGTGGACGGCGCCCGCGTTCGGGGCGCTGGCGATCACCATTGGCGGGATGGTCTGCATTGCGGCCTCCAATGCCGGCGACACCTCGCAGGACCTCAAGACAGGGTTCCTGATCGGGGCGACGCCGTGGAAGCAACAGGTTGCTGTCATGGTGGGCGTTATTGTGAGCGTTTTCGCTATCGGGCCGACGCTGAGCGCGATGAACAAGGGCTTTGAGAGCTTCCAGCTTCTCCAGGTGCCAAGAGTTGTGTCCCTGAGTGCGCTGCCGGATGGCGTGCAGAACCAGGGGCAGTTCACGCGGGACAACCTGACGATCACACCACACTCGCTGGTCAAGGCCGAATCTGGGGCGAAGCGTGAGGTCGTTCCGGATGCGAAGCGGTTCGTGCTGCTCAATGCGATCGGGTCGTCGGTGCTGGAGGATGGCAAGTATCTCTACAACCCGGCGACGGGGAAGATCGAGATCCAGTGGGTGCAGGGCATTGGCAGTGAAAAGGCCGCGGCGCCGCAGGGACGGCTGATGGCCACGGTCATAAACGGTATCCTGAGCCGCAAGCTGCCGTGGAGCCTGGTGCTGCTGGGGGTGGCGTTGGTAATCGGCATCGAGCTGCTGGGCGTGCGGTCGCTGACGTTTGCCGTCGGCGCTTACCTGTCTATCGGGACGACTCTGGCAATTTTCTGTGGTGGTGTGGTGCGGTGGATGGTGGACCGCGCGGCGCTGAAGGCGGGGACGCTGGCGGAGACCGAGGGTGAGATCTCGTCGGGGAGCCTGTATGCGTCAGGGCTGATCGCAGCGGGCGGGATCATGGGGCTGGTGGGCGTGGCGACCAAGATCTATGAGGACGTGTCCCAGCATGAGGTGCCGCACTTCTCGACCGGGAATCCGTTCTATAAGGACTGGGTGTCGGTGGTGATGTTCGGTCTGCTGGCGTTCAGTTTGTATTACTTTGCGCGGAAGCCGGTAGCGAGTGAGGTTGTGGAGCGGGGAGATGAGTAGGGGGTACCCCTCCCCTGTTTTCGTGCATGATCCTGTAGATAAGAGACTTAGGTGGGGATACAGTGCCCGAGGATGGCTTGGCACTGCCTGATCTCGACTCCATGTTTCATGCTGCCTTCAGCTTAGCGAACTCAGGGGTATTTGCATGCAAATCTACTGACGGCTCAGTGCCCCAGACCGGGTCCCTGCAGCAGCCGACAGAATACAGGGTCTCTCCACTGCGCAGACGATGGAGCTGTCTGCTTCGGTCGAGATGACGGCTTTGTGCGGGGGAGACGGTTTGTGGGCGTTACATGCTTCGGGCGTTACGAGAGCGACAGCTGTGCGGGCAAGTGCAAAGGCGGACGCAAAGGGCACTAAGGTTCGCGAAGGGGCGCTACGGGTGCCGTGGTGGGGGTGACTGCTGCTGCTGCGGCTGGTGGTTCGGAGTTGGTGGGAGCCGTGGATGATGCGGTTACGGCAGGGTCCTGATGGGTGCGCCGCTCGTTCAGCCAGGTTGAAGGCGCGATAGTCTGGGCGTCCCCGCCGGGGTGCCACCGACCGCGGGTCTCATAGAGGAGCCAGTCAGCGAGCAGGAGCTCGGGCTGCAGGACCACGAGAGCGGCGACGTAGCGCTTGGTTTTGACGAAGGTCTCGGCGGCGCCGCGCAGGGGGCGGCTGCGGCGGAGGGTGCCGGGGATCTGCGGCACCTCGTAGACATGGAGGTCGAGCTCGGGATGGGTGTGACCGTAGGTACCGACCTGGAGCGCGAGGGTCTTGGGCGTGGTCATGTCGAAGTCCGCAGGAACGTTGCGGTGGATGACCTGCCGGGGGAGCGCGATGCGGAGCAGATCGGCCACGAAGTCCGCGCAGTTGTGACGGCCGAGGGTGTAGGACCGGCGGTTGGGGCGGTCGTTGAGCCAGCGGAGGGCGGTCGCGTCTGCCTCGGGGGTGGAGTTGAAGCTGTAGACGAGCAGGCGGCGGTCAAAGGCAGCGCCGATGCCTTCTTCCCAGTCTCCGTAGGCCGGCGGCAAGGGGTGCCCATGCCTGTCCGTGCGCCCCGCAATCCAGGCGGTGAGATTCGCCTGCCAGTAGCCTTCCCGAAGCTCGGCCTCCTGTGTTCCGGTCATGGAGGCTGGCACCTTCGTCAGATCCGCTGTGCCGTAGAGAAAGACGGGCAGGGGAAAGGCCATCCAGTCGAGTTCAGGGTGACGGAGGTCGTGGTAACGGGAGACAACCGCCCCGAGCTCCCCGGGGTGACAGGGGCGAAGCTCCACGGGGGTTTCGGCGCAGAGGTCTGCGAAATAGACCGAGGTGTGGCCCTGCGGCATCATGGTGCCGAAGTTGCCGAAGGGCTCGCCGACGATGAGGGCCATGCGGGCATGCGCCGCCTGCGTCGTGAGTAGGAGCAATACAGCGACAGGCCACGCGATACGAAGCCGCCGCAGGGCGGCGCGCGAGGGGGCATGAACCGGAGTCGATTTATGGCATCCGAAGAGCACGGGAGAGAAATAAACCTTTGACTACCATCGTAACGCTCGCCATGGAGGCCCCAGCCCAGGAGTGGTTTGAAGAGCAGCGGCAACGGTATTATCCGCCCGCCCTGAACCGGATCCCGGCGCACGTGAGTCTTTTTCATGCGCTGCCTGGGGACGGATCGGTACGGCACGTGCTTCGCGAGGCAGCGGCGTCAGCGGCGCCCTTTGCGCTGACGATGGAGGGTGTGCGGTCCATGGGACGGGGCGTGCTGTATGCGCTGGGCGCGCCGGAGCTACTACGATTGCACCGTGGGCTGGTTGAGCAGTTCCGGATTTATTTGACGCCGCAGGATAAGCAGCCCCTGCGGCCGCACGTGGTGGTTCAGAACAAGGTGGAGCCCGCCGAAGCCAAGGCGCTGCTGGCGATTCTGCAAGCGGGGTTTACGGCTCGGCCGGTACAGGCGGTGGGGCTGGACTGGTGGGAGTACCAGGGAGGCCCGTGGCGGCATATCGAGCGGTTTGCCTTTGCAGGGCAGCAGGCTGTTTTGCCCGCGGGTCCCACCGGAATGAACGATTGACACGAGGGGGTCGTGGCTAGGCGACATCCCCGGCTGTCGGGTGATGATGCTCTTCCATCATCTGGAGGACGTGGGTGAGGGCATCAGGGGCGAAGGCGCCGTCAAGGCCCTGGCGCGCTCCTGCGGCAGCCTCGGCGGCGCGGGGGAGCATGAGGGCTTCGAAACGCTGGATGGCCCCGTCCAGATCGGTGTGGTGGGTGAGGGCATCGACGATGGCAAGGGCAAGGTCTGCTCCGTCGCGCAGCGCGAGGTTGGCACCATCGCCGGAGAAGGGCGACATGAGATGGGCGGCGTCGCCGATAAGCGTGAGGCCGGCGCGGTGCGGCCAGCTGTGGCCGATGGGCAACTGATAAAGCGGGCGA
>CAXTVC010000037.1:0-2563 GCA_964247615.1 uncultured Acidobacteriaceae bacterium | reverse complement strand
AAGGTGACGCCGGTGTACTCGGGCTGAACGGGGGAGAGTAGGGCGCGGGTTTTGGACCAGGCACCGTCGGCACCGATGACGAGATCGAAAGTTTGGGACGGAGCGTCGCGGAAGTGCAGCGTGACAGGGTTCCCGGGCGCGGGTTGGTTGACGCCGGTGAGGGCGTGGTGCCAACGGACGGTCTCCGCGGGGATGGAGTCAAGGAGCAGCGCACGGAGGTCAGGGCGGTCGAGTTCGGGACGGTCGTCCCCCGGCTGTGTGAGCTGGTGCAGGACGAGCTCGCCACGCTTGTTGTAGAGGCGGAAGTCCTGGTCTTCGTAGCGGGCAATGCGGAGAAAGCCTTCGTGGAGGCCAGCGGCCCCGAGGGCGAACTGGCCAGCATCGGCGTGCATGTCGAGAACGCCACCCTGGGCGCGAGCCTCGGCGGAGGAGTCACGCTCGAAGACCGTGGCGGTGATGCCGTGAAGGTGCAGGATACGCGCGAGGACGAGGCCGCCGGGGCCGGCGCCAAGGATGGCGATGCGTGGATGCGTTGAAGTCGGCATATACATAGGATGCTATACAAATGCATTGCATGCAATATAGTTTTAGCTATGAGCGATGATTTTGCGGAAACACCAGGACGGCTGATTAATCGGGCGTCGCGGCTGATGCAGCGCCGGGGGGAGCCGATGTGGGCGGCGCTGGGTCTTGCGACCGCACAGCTGCCGGTGCTGGCGGCGCTGAAGCAGAGGGAGCCGATGACCCAGAAGCAGCTCGCGGCGCTGATCGGTCTGGAGCAGCCGACGATGGCGCAGCTGCTGGCGCGTATGGAGCGGGATGGGCTGGTTCAGAGGACGCCGAACGCCGAGGATGGGCGCAGCAGCGATGTGAGCTTGACGACGGCGGCGCGCGCCAAGCTACCAGCAGCGCGGAGGGCTCTGCTCGAGGGCAACGCGATGATGACGGCCGGCATGACCGAGCGCGAGGTGGCCACCCTGCTGCGCCTGCTGCGGAAGGTAATCGCTAACCTGGAGAGTGGCCTGGACAGCTAAGGGCGGCGACGTGCCCTTAAAAAGGGGCGAGGCGACCCTACTTTGGTTCGCTCTTCACGAAACATTCGCAGAGGGCACGCGTTTAACGCTCTAAGCTGCAAGGCGAGACGAGGGATGCGTGATGGACAGGAAAGAAGCTGCACGACGCACAACGACCGTTGCACATGCCTTGCTGGTGCTGAGCCTGTTTTCTGTGCTGGTGTGGTGGCGCCTGGGCGCGTACCTGTTTGCCGCGGGGTGTTTAGGTGTTGCGGCGAAGTGGATGCTGGACGACACATCCACTTCGCATCCGCTTACAGTTCCAGAATGATGGGCATGATGAGCGGGCGACGGTTGGCGTTCTTTTGCAGGAAACGCTTCAGGTCGGTGCGGATCTTTTCCTTCATAACGCCGTAGTCGGAGCGCTCTTCCTTGCTGGATTCCTCAAGGGTGCGGCGAACGACGTCGCGGGCGTTGCGGAGCAGGTTAGGGTCGTCTGCCGCGAAGCCACGGGTGGTGATTTCGGGCTGACCTTCAACCTGGCCGGTGGACTTGTTGATGGCGATGATGGGAAGGAAGACGCCGTCGCCGCCGAGCTGCTTGCGGTCCTTGATGACGGTGTCGTCGACGACATCGGCGGTGGAGTTGTTGTCGATGCAGACGCGACCGGTGGTGACCTTGCCGGTCTTGTTGGCTGACTTCTCATCGAGGGTGAGGACGTCGCCGTCTTCCATGAGGATGACCTTCTCAGGGACGCCGGTGGCGGCGGCGAGCTCGGCGTGGCGCTTGAGATGACGGTAGTCGCCGTGGATGGGGATGAAGAACTTGGGGCGGACGAGGTTGATCATCAGCCGTAGTTCTTCTTGCGAGCCGTGGCCGGAGACGTGGATCATGCCGTGGGTGCCATCGTCGTTGATGACGCGGGCGTCGCGGCGCTCGAGGTGATCGATGACGCGGTAGATGGCCTTTTCGTTACCGGGGATGATGCGCGAGGAGAGGACGACGGTGTCACCGCGCTCGATCTTGGCAAACTTGTGGTTGTCCACGGCGGCGCGCGAAAGCGAGCTCATGGGCTCACCCTGAGTGCCGGAGATGAGGATGCAGACCTTGTCATCCGGAAAGTCCTTGATCTGGCCGGGGTGGATGACGAGGCCCTGGGGCGGATCGAGGTAGCCGAGATCCTGCGCGATTTCGGAGGAGTTGTCGAGCGAGCGACCAATGATGGCGACCTTGCGGCCGTGCTTGTGTGCCAGCTCCATGGCAATGCGGATGCGGTGGATGGAGGAGCTGAAGCAGCTGAAGAAGAGCTTCTTGCGCGTGGCGGCAAAGATGTCGTCGAGGCGCGGGATGACGGCCTTTTCGCCGGGTGTGAAGCCGGGGCGGTCGACGTTGGTGGAGTCCTGTAGAAGGGCAAGGACGCCCTGCTTGCCGAGATCGGCGAAGGCCTGGAGGTCGAAGGGATGGCCGTCCGGGGAGCTGAGGTCAATCTTAAAGTCGCCGGTGTGGAGGATGGTGCCGACGGGCGTGGTGACGGCCAGGGCGACGCAGTC
>CAXTVC010000036.1:0-32472 GCA_964247615.1 uncultured Acidobacteriaceae bacterium | reverse complement strand
GCAGGGAGTTCTGGCCGATGCTGACCGAGGGATCGAGTGCGTTCACACCGATGTACTGATTGTTATAGAAGGGAGCCGATGTTGGATCGTTAGCTATGCGCCACTGATTGACATTGCCGTAGTCTTCGATGTGCTGACCTTGCTCGCCCAGGTAGCCGATCTGCAAAGAGAGCGTGCGGGACAGAGCGGTTTCCGTTGTCAGGCTCCACTCCTGCACATAGGCCGGCTGGATGTTTTGTGGATAGACGTTGAAGGTACCACCGTATGTCGTGCTGCCGCCGGTGAAGCCCTGCTCTGCCGTGCGGGGAGCGCCACCACTTGCTGGTTTGGGGTTAGCGCCAGAGACGGCGGCCGTGGGCTGAGGCGCCGTTACGTTAACAGCCTGGATGAACGGCGTGATGGAGGTCAGCCGCTGATTGGACGAGTTGCCTTCATAGAAACTGGTGGCACCATACCCGCCACGGACGACGAAGCGGCCCGTCGCCTGATAGGCGAAGCCCAACCGGGGCATGATCTGCTTGTAGTTTGGTTGGTAGCAGGCGCGATTGCTGCATACACCCGAACCCGCCGGGGCGCCCGTGGGGACGTGATCAGCATAGATGACCTGTCCGGTCGTCAGGTCGATGTTGCCGGTCTTGTTGTTGACCTCTAGCCATGGCTGATCAAACTCGTAACGGACGCCGTAGTTCAGGGTCAGGTGCTCTGTTGCTTTGAAATCGTCCGCGGCAAAACCGGCCGCGCGCCACTGACGCTGCCCGACATTCACGCTCCCGAGCGTCACCTGCGCCTGGTTTACATAGTCCAGGAGGAAGTCGGCACCGCCAAACGAGGTCTGGACCCCCGCAGCCGAATTCGGATTGCTCGTGAACGTCCCGTTATAGACGAGGCTTCCGAGGAAGCCATCGTTGTTACTGGTGGGGTAGTTGTTTTGGTAGCGTAGTGCCTGCACGCCAAAGCTGAAGGTGTGTTTCCCCTTTTGCCAGGTCAGGTTGTCGATGTAGCTATAGGTGTTGTCCGTCAGGCCGCCAAATTGCGCGGGCGTTCCCGCCCCACCAGCGCCGACAATGTTTTGGTAAGTGAAGCCCTCATAGGCCTGGTTCGGGAAGCTGATACCGACTACGGCGTTGCCGTTGGTCCCGAAATCTCCTGTGAAGTCCTGCGGTAGACCCTGATTCCACACAGTGCGGGTAAAGCCTACACGCCCGGAGTTGACCACGGATGGGGAAAAGATGTGCACCCAGTTCACGCCGAAAACTTTGGTCGGGTACAGGTTGACGGAAGGGAAGCTGATGTTCAGCAGAGCTGTCTGGCCGTCGTAGGCGGTAGACATCGAGTAGAACCCGGTAACCTTATCCTTCGCGCCAGGATCGTATTCGATCTTGACATCCCCTTGGTTGTTGGCGTGGAAGGTACGCGAGTTGCCTTGGTAATCATTGGCCGTGATGCCGTCGGTGGGTGTCGCATTCGGCACCGGATATAACTCTGGGTGCGCGAACAAATACTTCGCTACAGGGTTGAGGACGGGAACGCCCTTGTTCCCGGCAAAGGGCTTGAAGCCGTTCTGAGAGTCGTAGAGCTGGATCGGATTTGCGGAGTCCAGCAGAGCAGAGAAGTCGCCGCCGCGCATCGCTTCCGTGAGCAGGCTCGCGGAGGTAGTGCCGCCGCGGTGATAGCGGGATCCCAGGTAATCCACGAAAAAGAAGAGCTTGTTGCGCTTGATCGGGCCGCCGAAGGTGCCACCAAACTGCGCTTGCGAGAACGGATTGATGGGCGTGACGGGGGTCGTCTGCTTGTTGCTGTAGGAGTTCGCGTTGATGCGATAGTCCTGCAGGTAACCGTAGGCTGAGCCGTGAAACGCATTCGTGCCGCTCTTCAGTACGGCCACCACGCCACCGCCGTTAACGTTGCCGTAGTCAGCAGGTGAATTCGCGGTGAGCACCTTGACCTCCTGCAGCGACTCCGGTGCGGGGCTGTAGGAGATCAGGTTGTTGAACGTCTCGTTGATGTCGATGCCGTCCAGGGTGTAGTTGTTCGCCTGGGCACGATTGCCGTTCACGTTCACGGAGTCCGTGTACTGCAAGCTGCGCTCTGTGCCCGTGGTGCCGGACGTGCCGGCGGTGCTGACCGAGCCTGGGATGTACAGGGTGAGTGCCGAGAAATCCAGGCCGTTCAGCGGGAAGTTCTGAATGGTGTTCGCTGTGAAGGTGCCGCTCAGTGTGGGGTCGCTGGTGTTCAGGATCGGGGCTGCGGTGGAGACATCGACCGTCTCTGTGCCACCACCCGGGGTGAGCTTCACGTTGAACGTGGGCGTCTGCAACGCTTCCAGCTGGAAAGGCGGTACGTTCTGTGTGCCGAAGCCCGGTGCCTGGATGCTCAGCTGATAGCGGCCGATCGGCAGGAATGAGACGCGGTACAGGCCAGAGCTGTCTGAGGTGGCTGTTGTGTCAACGCCTGTGTCGAGGCTGTGTACGACCACCTTGGCGCCTGGGATGACGGCGCCGCTTGGATCCGTGACGTTTCCTGTCACGGCGCCCGTGACGGTTTGCGCCATCGCTGACGAGCCGCAAAGCACTACGGCCGCGGACGTTCCAACTAGCTTCCTGAAGTTCGATCTCATGGTTTCCTCACCTTGTCCGGGCAGTGCTTGGGCGGACTTACTCTGGCAGCCGCTCGCAATGGCCTATCCGAATCACGTTCCGGCGTGTGGCTGATGAGGTAGCAAACTCCCGTGGCGAAAGGCATGGCAGCCACAAGAAAAAAACTCAACATTTCCAGTCCGGTGCCCTCACAATAGCGCCAGCCGAAAGCGACGTCCAGCACAAAATGCGCGAAATGCACATTCACTGTAGCCAAACAGTTCACTTTCGGCTGTTAGTACCCCGAATTGGTTACGAGAGATGGGCTAGTTGAGCACATTGCTCACTTTCGCCATCACCGTACGTTGGGCAGAGCCGCCCAGATTGCCGGGTCCTCTTCGCCGAGCAGCCACGAGCAGACGCCCTCCAACTGTTTGCCATGAGCGAGATCGTAACGGTCCATAAAGGCGCGCCGGTCCGTGTAAAAGACCCACTCGCGCATGTCATCGCGGTAGAAGAAAAACCAGGGGGTATGGTCGGCCTCATCCCACTCTTCTTTGGCGCGGAAGGTATCGCGCAGGGAGTGAGCAGTAGCGGCGGAGATGTAATCAGAGGTGACGTTGGGTGTTTTCTCCTTCTTGTTCAACCCCGGATCGCCCGCGTACCAGCGATACCCATACGCCGCGATGCCCAGTGAAAGCTTCTGCGGAGGAACGACCTTCAGGGCATACTCGAGATTCTTGTTGGTCCATATCCAGCCCCCGACGGGGCCCGGGGTCGTCCAGTGGGTGCTCTGGTCGTAGGTCATCAGGCAGATCAGGTCGACCGCTTCGCCCAGGGCTTTCAGGTCGTACCCGCCACGCCATTCCTGGAAGATCCAACGCCCAAACTCCGTCTCGCCCGCATGGCCCGGCGCGCCAGGGACCACGTCGATGGTCACAAGCAGGCCTTCCTTGTGCAAGGCATCGGCAGTGCGCTTCACCATGGCCGAGAGCGCATCCCGATCGGTCCACATGATGTCTTCCACGTCGTAGTTGATGCCTGCATAGCCGTTCTCCTTGCACTCCCGGATGAAGGCCTGGTTCATCTCGTCCTGGGCATGCAGGTCGCCGACAAGGTGATGGGCTTTCTCCGCGTTAAAGAGCGCAAACAGCGGTACCAGCGTGACGTGTGCGTCGTGGGCCGCTTTTAGCACGGCGGGCTGCGGCTCACCCGTGACCAGGCCGTCTCCGTCAATCTGGTACCAGGTGGGCGAGATAATGCCGATCTTGTTCTTATGCTCCATGAACGAGTTCACGGAAGCCAGGCCGTTGTTCATCCAGAAGAGCACCTGCGGGTTGTTGCCCTTGGCCGGAAGCAGGGGATTGCTGGTCCCATTGGCCCCCGTGCTGCCGTTTTGGGCCACCGCGACGCTCAGCGTGGACGCTGTCAAGGCAAGCAGAAGAGACCTGAAAAAGTGATTCATGCACCATCCTTTGTCTGGTTCGGGGCGGACATCTGATGACACGTCGGCCGGAGAACCCTGAGCTACATCCTTTTCCAAAACAGGCAAATTTGGAAGCTAAAATGTCCAATGTGGCCAAAGAAGTGAACGACTTTGGGCAAAACGCACAAAGCGCACCCCTGCGGCCCCTATTCGGAGGACACCCGATGTACCTGGCCATCGACGCAGGCGGAACCAAGACGGACTACCTGCTCGCCGACGAGCACCGGGAACTGGCGCGTGTTCGCGGCGGCTGCATCAAGCGCATGCGGGTCGACGCCGCAACAGCCAAGGCGCACCTGGACGGTGCTCTGGGGGAGCTCAGCGCCAAGGCAGGCAGATCCCTCACGGAGGTCCATCGCACCTGCGTGGGCACCGCGGGTGAGACCGTGCCCCTGGTAATGGACTGGCTGCTCGCTGCCTTGCCCGCCCGGGTGTCCGGAGAGCTCACGATCGTAGGCGATGTGGAGATCGCTCTGGATGCGGCCTTTCATGGTGGTCCTGGGGTGCTTGTGCTGGCCGGCACGGGGTCCAACGTGGCGGGCCGGCGAGCCGACGGTACCTTGCTGGGTGCCGGCGGGTGGGGTCCGTTGCTGGCAGATCAGGGTTCGGCAAATCGTCTCGGCCTGAGTGGTTTGCGTGCGGGCTTTCTGGCCAGGGATGAGGGTCGTGCGACCTCGCTGCTCGCTGAAGCGATGCGTTTCTGGGAGCTCCGCTCCGAGAGTGATCTGGTGGCATTCGCAAACAGCGTGCCGGCGCCGGACTTCTCGAAGCTCGCCAAAGCCGTGCATCGCTGTGCCGCGGAGGGCGATGCGGTCGCACAGGAGGTCTTGCAGCGGGAAGGAAGGGAGCTTGGCTACCTGGTGCGCCTGGTTCTTCGGCAGATTGTCGCCGTTGAAGGCAGTGCAGGGGAGCCTCCCGCGTGGCCGGGCATCGCCTTTGCCGGGTCGGTGATGGAGCATGTGGCCGTCGTTCGAGGGGCGCTGCTGGACGAGGTACACCTGGAGTTCCCCTACGTCGAAGGGCTGGAAGGGGTCGTGGATCCCTTGCAGGGTGCGCTGTGGCGCGCACGTCTCCCCGCAGGTTCATAAGCAAAGCGTCTCGCCGCAGTAGACTTAGGGGATGCTCCCCTCCAGAAGACTGCGTCTGCGCCGCGCGCTCAGCGTGTTGGCCTGTGGCGCAGCTTTTTCTGTCACCGCGCAGACGAGTGACAAGGCGGCACTCCCGGTTCTGGCCCCAGCGCCACTGCAGGTCGCGTTCACCTTTGACGACCTTCCTGCCCATGGACCGCTGCCCCCGGGGATGGCGCGTCCGGCTGTTGTAACGAGCATCCTGGCGACCCTGAAGAGCGAGCACCTGCCGCCCGTGTACGGCTTCATCAACGGCTTTCGCGTCGCACAATATCCCTACCAGATCCACATCCTTCAGGCATGGCGGGATGCCGGCAATCCGTTGGGCAATCACACCTGGTCTCACCCCGAGCTCGATAAGCTCAGCGCCGCGAAGTACGAGCGTGACATCGCCCGCAATGAGCCCATGCTGCAGCAGCTGGAGCCGCAGGGAGACTGGCGCTGGTTTCGCTACCCCTTCCTGGAAGAGGGCAATACCGTGGCCAAACGGGAACAGGTGCGTGCCTGGCTTGAGGGGCACCACTACAGGATCGCCGAGGTCTCCATCGACTTTCAGGATTACCTCTGGAACGAGCCGTATGCGCGTTGCGCCGCCAAGGGCGATACGCATGCCATCAGGACGTTACACGACACGTACCTTGCCACAGCTGACCAATTCATTCAGGTTCATCGGCAGCTCGCGCAGAAACTCTATGGACATGATGTGCCCTACGTGTTGCTGATGCACATCGGTGCCTTCGATGCGAAGATGCTGCCGGAATTGATCGCCCTCTTCCGTGAACGGGGTTTCGCATTTACGACCCTGGAGCAGGCGATGGCGGATCCCTCGTACGCGAACGACCCGAAGGTCCCATCTCCCGGAGGCTCGACCTTCAACGAGATGGTTGCCACAGCGCGCAAGGTGGAGATCCCGGACTCCCTGGAACCGGAAGCGATGCTCGACCACCTTTGCCGTTAGCCGCCTGACGGAGCTGGGTGCCTGCACTTGGGGCGTCAGGCGCGCGTTGTTATTTGTCAGGTGCGCGACTTCGGTCGATTGCTTCATCCCCGTTCAATGAACGTCCTCCCCCAATTGGGGGACCGTCCGGGGAGCATCCCGTCGAAGTGTGCTCTGCATCACAGGGAACAATGCTGAAATTCATACCGACTGAGTGCGTGAACGGTCTGGTACTCCGATGTTCTGGTCTGCGGCGTAAGGAAGTATGCCCGACCTCCTGGGGCAATGCCGATCGCCTCATGATTCCACTCCCGGCGTAAATGTTCGTTTTTTGAAGTTCCCCCTTTGTGAGGAGAGGCCCCAATATGTCCCAAGCGAAGTATTCATCTCCACTGGCCCCGAGTGAAAAGATCACCGCGGAGCAGCTGGAAACAGATCGTGGCATTCTTGCGTTTGACCGCGCCGTGTCCCGCTTAAACCGGCGTAAGTTTCTCGGCGGGCTATCCGGTGCGACAGCTTTGGCGGTGTCTGCCGGCTTTATCGGTGCACCCAAGCTTTCTGCGCAAACCGCAGTCACCCCGGCTATCTCGGATGTTCTTAATTTTGCGTTGAATCTCGAGTACCTCGAGGCAAATCTGTATTCCATCGTGACCACAGGCAGTCCGATCGCTGCCAGCCTGCAGGGCTCCACACCAGGCACCATCGCGGGTTCGCCCGGCAAGCTTACCCTGGACGCGACCACCATGGCGTTGTTCCAGGCACTGGCAGCAGACGAGATCAACCATATTAATGATCTTCGCTCGGCGATTTCGAGCCTGGGCGCGACTCCCATCAGCATGCCAAACCTGAACTACGCGGCCAAGGGTGCGGTCACCACGCAAGCTCAATTGCTGGCGACGACTCGTCAGTTCACCGCATTGGGCAACAGTGCCTATGCCGGTGCGGCGCAATACCTGGTCAGCAACCCGGCCGTGCTTACCGTCGCATCGCAGATTCTTGGTGCAGAAGGCCAGCATCTTGGCGCGGTTAACTACCAGTGCATCACGCAGGGTGTCACGGCCTCGTTCAGCACAAACACGATGGCTTTCCTGGACGCCTACGATCAGCCGCCAAGCCCGACGCAGTACTTCACCGTCTTCGTCACAGGCAATCCGACGAACAGCCCTGTTGCGCTCGCCCCGGCACGTACGACGACACAGGATCTCGCTGTTGTTTATGGCCAGACCACGGCATCCACGACCACGCCGCCAACGCCCGTACCCGGTGGCTTCTTCCCGAACGGCGTGAACGGAACCATCCAGTCGTAGCGCGCCGTGCGCTGCCTGAGATATCCGTTGGCTTGTTAACACTTGGACCGAAGTTTTAGGAGATGGAACTGTGTCGAATATTTTGGATACGACGCGTGTAGTAGAAGGCGGGCTCGCTGAGGGGCAGCTCGTACACGATGCTGCGGGGCTTATGCAAGACCGCGCTGTCACAAGGATGAATCGGCGCCGGATGATCACCGGCCTGGGAATGGCTGCCGGTGCTGCTGGCATGCTGGGCGTGGCAGGTTGCAGCGATGCTGGCATGGCCAACATCCCCAGCCCGTCCACCACGCCTTCCGTGCTGGATGTGCTGAACTTTGCGTTGAACCTGGAGTACTTTGAGGCGAGCTTTTACTCGTACATCGTTACGGGTTCAGGTCTGTCGACGGCGGACATGGGCACCAGCCCTGGTACCGCGACCGGCGGAGCAAAGATCACCTTCCAGTACAGCGCCATTGCGAACATCGCTGCCAACCTCATGACCGAAGAAGTGCAGCACGTCGAGTTTCTGAGGGCTACTATTGCCGCAGTGGGCGGTTCACCCGTACCGATGCCCACCCTGAACTTGGCAGCCTTGGGCGCTCCTACGGATGATGCAACCTTCGTTGCTCTGGCGCGCACCATCGAAGGCGTCGGCGTCAGTGCCTACGCTGGCGGTGCGCAATACCTGACGAGCAGCATCCCGGCCCTAAACTATGCGGCGCAGATTCTGGATGTAGAGGCGCAGCACTCTGGCGCGCTGCGTCAGGCCTGCATCTTCTTCCCGAGCGGAACGGCAGTTGCCTCGCCTGCTTCGGATGCTCTGGACATTCCTCCCACGGCTGCAACAATCTTCGAGACAGGCGCAACTACCGGCTTGAATCCCGTGCGGACCATCTCCCAGGTGCTGCAGATCGTGTACGCCACACCTGGCGTTACGGGCTCCGTTAAGGGTGGTTTCTTCCCAAACGGCTTCAACGGCAACGTCTACATATCGTAGTTCCTGTACCAAGCTCAAAGACCGCCGGTCCGCCGGCGGTCTTTCTTTTTCTCACGTCTACTCAGACATCCAGCCCGATCATCCGCATCAGGGCCAGGCCGTTGCTGCGTTCCACGACACCGGCACGCAGCCGGTAGTCAAAGTGCAGTTGCCCCTCAATCACCTCATCCTCGAAGTGAACATTACAGATGGCCTGCTCTTCCCCTGCTGAAAGGGCTGTGATCGCAAGGTCGTGGGTACTCATGAGGCCGATGGCGTTGTGTCCAAGCAAATCGCGTACCAGACCCCGTGCTCCTGCAAGCCGATCGCTGGAGTTGGTGCCCGCAAGCACCTCATCAATCAGAAACAACACCGGTTCGGTGCGAGCTGCATCTGCAATGGAACGTAGGCGAAGGATCTCTGCGTAGAAACGAGAACGGCCGGCCTGTAACGAATCGCTGACCTGGATACTGGCCGCGATCGTCAGCGGCGATAGAGCAAGCGAATGCGCTCGCACGGGCCCGCCGGCAAAGGCCAGTACGGCGTTGATGCCCACAGAACGCAGCAGCGTACTTTTGCCGCTCATGTTGGAGCCGCTGACCAGGAGCAACTGTGTCCCTTTGCTGAGCGACACATCGTTGCGAACACATTGCGCCGCCGGCAGCAAGGGGTGTCCCAGGCCGGTTGCCACGAAGTCACCCGTTCCCTGGCGGAACAGCGGAAAGGGATCCGCTGGGTGCTCATAGCTGTATCCCGCGAGCGAAAGCAGGGCTTCGAACCGGCCCAGGATGTCTAGCCACGGTCGAAGCTGTGCCCCGTACTGCCGCCGCCATCTTTGCAGGGACAGGGCAAGCTGAAGCGAATACAGCAGCGGTGCATCCACAATGCGGACGAGGTAATTACCCCGTGCCTCGGTCCATCGCACCCCCCTGGCGAGCTTCGCGATCGCAGCTGAGGCGGAGGTGCCTGCGGTGGTGAGGCTCGACTGGTTCTGGATCAGGTCCCCGGCAGAGAACGACGAAGCTTCGATGTGCTGCAGCAGAACACCCAGTGTTGCCAGCGAACGGCTGGCCTGTTCCGCACCGACAAACAACGATTCAAACGTCCGTTTGTAGGCGAAGGTCAGGCTGACATCGATCAGCAGCATAAGAATGAGCAGCAGCGGGGTACCGGCAGCGGCGTAGCGCCAGGCCGCACCGAAGGTAAGCACCACCAGCAGCGGCACAAGCCAGCGAAAGATCTCCGGCAGCTCCGGTCCTGATGTCTCACCCCACGCAGCGAGGGCCGCGCGATCCAGCATGGCAAGCGCCGGCCCGGGTGCCGCGGCAAAGGCCTCGCGCAAAGCGAGTCGGTCACGAAGGTCGGCCACCGCCTCTTGTCTGCGTCGCAACTCCGGTATCAGCGAGGGCGCGAGCAGCCAAGTGGCAAGGGTGTCCTCGCCTGGCGAGGTGCGCGCCTCGCAGATCAGCTCGAAAAGGCTGCCCGGCCCAAAGAGGTCAAGGTCTGTCGCGTACAGGCTCCCCGCAAGATCCAGGCGCGTCGGCCGGGGGTGAAGGCCTGCCCAGCGATCCTCCGTTCGCGCAAGCCCATGTTCGTGAAAGGCCAGGGTACGGCGTGTCTCGGCCAGCCTCCGCAGGATGCGTTGATGAATCCGGGCTGCCACTGCAAAGCACGCCAGCGCCAGGAGCACCGGCAGCTTCGGCGGCAGCAGCAGAAGAACGATCGCGATGCCGAACGCCAGGCGAACCCAGCCCAGCCAAAGGTGCTCGCGATGCAGCGCCCGCTCCTTCCCCTGTAAAACGGCGATTCGCTCCCGGTACACCGATGCGGCTGGCTGGGAGGAGGTCGTTTTCGCGGGTTCAGGCTGGCTTGGGTTAGCGGAGGATGTCATGGTGTTGGCAGCACATGGTCCATCCACCGAGCTTAGCTGCACGGATCTCCCTTTCGCACAGTACAGCGATAGATCGTGTCCGGGCCGTCTCATCATGAGACACCTCCACTGCATACATTGCGGCACTTCCGGACAGTGTGAGACTCACGTTTGTTGGCTGCCATCGGCTAAACTGGAACCATGCCCGCAACATCCGATCCCAGGCTCGCCAACCCCGTGCCAAGGGCGGCTGCCCCCGAGGAATCCGGCCGTGTGCCGTTTGAATCCTGGGGCCGCTACCCGCTCTACGAAGCCGATCTGCGTCAGCTGCATTGGCAAAATGACTTTCCACGATCCATTCAGGGGTCGCACAATGGCGCGCTGCCCGTCGGCATGGGCCGGAGCTACGGCGACGTCTGCCTGTTGAAGGACGGTACGCTGCTGCAGACAACGTCGATGAACCGGCTGTTGTCGTTTGACCCGGAGACGGGTTTGCTGACCGCGGAAGCCGGTATTACGCTGGCACAGATTCTGGATTTTTCGGTGCCGCGCGGCTACTTCCTGCCGGTAAGCCCAGGCACCAAGTACGTCACGCTGGGCGGCGCGATCGCCAATGACATTCACGGCAAGAACCACCATGTCGCCGGCACGTTCGGCAATCACATCACGCAGTTCGAGCTAGTACGCTCCGACGGCAACAAGCTGCACTGCTCACCGATGGAGAACCCGGATTTTTACTCCGCGACCATCGGCGGTATGGGGCTTACCGGTGTGATCACCTGGGCGCAGATCCGGTTGAAGCCGATCGTCAGCCGCATGGTGGACTACACGGGCATTCAGTTCCACGGCATTGATGAATTCCTCGACCTCACCGAAAAGTCGCAACACATCGAGTACACGGTG
Source organism: uncultured Acidobacteriaceae bacterium (assembly GCA_964247615.1). Lineage (GTDB taxonomy): Bacteria > Acidobacteriota > Terriglobia > Terriglobales > Acidobacteriaceae > Granulicella. The sequence goes on along the minus strand of CAXTVC010000036.1, from coordinate 21,308 downwards.
AGCTGGGTGGATGTGAACTCCACGGGCAAGAACTTCTGCCGCGGCATCTTCATGCAGGGCGACCACTCGCAGGTGCCCGCGCCGTTGAAGCCCTCCTCCGAACCCAAGCTGGTCTTTCCGATCGAGCTCCCGGGCTGGGCCCTGAACAGCACCACCGTGGGGATGTTCAACAACGTCTTTTTCCATAAGCAGATCAAGAGCCGCGTCTCCACGTTGCAGGACTACGAGCCCTTCTTCTACCCACTGGATGCGGTGTTGAAATGGAACAAAATGTACGGCAAGCGCGGCCTGCTGCAGTTCCAGTACGCCATCCCGTGGGAGCACGCACGCCAGGGTACGGTGGCCATCCTGCGCGAGGTGGCAAAGTCCGGTCTAGCCAGCTTCCTGGCGGTGCTCAAGGCCTTTGGCGATGTGCCTTCGCCCGGCATGATGAGCTTTCCCCAGCCGGGCATTACGCTGGCACTCGACTTCCCGATCAAGCCTGATGTCAGCTTCGCGCTGTTCGATCGTCTGGCGGAGATGACGTATGAATTCGGCGGTCGTCTCTACCCGGCCAAGGATGCACGCATGACATCGGGGCAGTACCAGGCGTTCTATCCGCAATGGGAGCGCTTCGCCCGCTACAAGGATCCAGCGATCACCTCAAGCTTCTGGGAGCGTGTTGTCGGAGAGAAGGGACTTCGCCGTTGAGCACGCACCCGATCCCCACCATTCCGGGACCCAGCACCACCGCCGACCTCCCCCTGACGTTGCAGCGCAATCCGAGAGCCGGGAAGACCGGAGCCGGCCGTACCGGTGCTCCGCTGCGCATCCTTGTACTGGGCGCAACGTCTGGCATTGCAGAGGCCAGCATTCGCATCTGGGCGTCCCGTGGCGAGGAGCTCTTCCTTATCGGGCGCAACCCCGAACGCCTGGCGGCTGTGGCAGCCGACGCACGTGTCCGTGGGGCCGGCTTCGTCGACACCGCCGTGACCGACCTCGACCAGACCCAGGGGCACTCCGAGCTGTTGGCACACGCGATCAACTCGCTGGGTGGTCTGGATGTGGCTTACCTGGCGATGGGCACCCTGGGTGAACAGGGCAAGGCCGAGCGCAGCTTTGCCGAGACTAGCCAGATCCTGCACACGAACTACGTTGCCCCAGTGAGCCTCCTCACCTGGCTGGCGAATTACTGCGCACAGCGACATGCAGGGACGATCGCCGTGCTGAGCTCTGTTGCCGGGGAGCGCGGGCGCAAGTCCAACTACGTGTACGGATCTTCCAAGGCGGGGCTGACGGCCTTTGTCGATGGCCTGCGCAATCGCGTCGATCGCGACGGCGTCAAGGTGATGACCATCAAGCCCGGACCGGTAAAGACCGCGATGACCGAGGGCATGAAGGGCGAAAGCCGCTTCGCTGACGTGAACAAGGTGGCATCGTCTATCGTCAAATCGATCGATAAAGGCGCAAAAGGACCGGATGTGTTGTACGTTCCAGGCATCTGGCGCGTCATCATGACCGTCATCCGGGCCATTCCTGAAGGCCGCTTCAAGAAGATGGATCTGTAATGACGGAGGGCTCCTGTAAAGGAGCCCTCCGTCATTGCTTACTGCTGTTGTTGCGCCTGCTGCACGCGTCGGCGAGCCAGCGGTGCCTGTTCCGGCAGGGCCTGGGCTTTTTCCACCAGGATGGACCAGTCTTCCGGTACGGGCAGCTCGCGATCGAGCTGCGGGATGCCTTCGCTGGGCGTTACACGCACGGCCACGGAGAGTTCGCTGCGCGTGCGACCGCGATACACGCCGTGGGTTGGTGGAACATCGGAGTAATCACGCCCGATGGCGGTGCGGATGTGGCGCTCGCCAGTTACAAGATTGTTCGTCGGGTCGAACCCCACCCAGCCCAGGTCGGGGAGATAGGCTTCGATCCAGGCATGAGTCGCGGACTCGTCAGAGCGGTCCTTCAAGTCCTCGCCGTGGTAAAGATAGCCACTCACATAACGACACGGTATGCGGAGCTTCATTCGGATCAGGGAGATGGCAATGTGCGCAAAGTCTTGGCAGACGCCGGCGCGCGTGCTCAGGGCAAGATCGATGGGCGAGTCGGCGCGTGTGGATCGGGGCTTGTAGTCGAATGCCGCATAGATCTGCTGGTTCAGTTGCCGCAGCACGCTTAAGGGATCATCGCGCCGTTGCAGGGCAAGCTGCGCCGCCAGTGCCTCCAGCGCGGGTGTCGGCGTGGTGAACTCGCTGGGCAGCAGCATCTCCCAAAAGTCGCCACCCTGCACCTCATGGTCCAGTTCTTTCCATGCATCGGCCGGCAGGGAAGCGGGAAGTGGATCCTGCGGCTGTACCTCCACAAGCGACTCGGCGACGATGACGAGCTGGCTGTGCTGCCCCGGGATATCAAAGTGGTGCACCTGGTTCGCAAGGTGGTCGCGATAGCCAAAGACGCGGCAGCGTGGCGTCACCGAGAGCTGAAAGGTAAGGCAGCGCTGCGTGCTGTCGGAGCGCGGGTGCATGCGCGTCTCCATGATGCTCTCCGATACCGGATGCTTATACACAAACTTGGTGAGGTGGCGTATGGAGAAGTGCATAGGGCCTCTGGAGAAAGTGAATATCGAATATGAGTGAGGAGTGAAGAGGAGTGAGTCCTGCGTGGATGTGTGGAGTGAGAACCAGATAGGCGCTCTGAGTCACTGCTCACTCCTCCTACCCCGCGAGTGCTACTTGAATGGGATAGTCCACGTAGAGCTGGTAGATACCCGCGTGAATGTCCTGACACTGCCCCTGAATGGACTTCAGGAAGTCGGTTACATTGCCCGTGAGCAGCTCGTCGATGCTGATGAAGCTTAGCTGCGCGCTGAGCCGGCCGGCGCTGCGATGCAGCTGCTCCCCACGTCCCTTGCCACTCTTCGGTCCGCTCTTCGCATAGATGGCCTCCAATGCGGTCTCTACGCTTTCAATGGAGAACCGCAGCGAGTGGGGGAACTCCGCGTCCAGCAAAAGAAATTCAAGGATGCGTTCCGGGGACAGATCGGCCGTATACACCTTGCAGTAGGCTTCAAAGGCCGTGCTGCTGCGCAGAAGGCCCATCCAGGCCAGCAGCTGATTGGTTTCACTGCTGTGCTCTGGTTGATCCCAGAGGTCGTCGTGGTATGCCTCCAGCAGCTTGGCGGTCGCGCTAGCCCGTTCCAAAAAGCGGCCCACCTGAATGAAGTGCCAGCCTTCACCGTGGCTCATGGTGGAGTCCGTGATGCCCTGAAACTCATGGATAGCTTCCAACACCTGCTGCATAAACGTGGACGGCGCATCGCTGGAGAACTCGAGCGTGCCAGTCTGGAGCAGGCTCCGGTGCTCCGGACGAATCACGTCGAGATACAGCGAGTTCAGGCGTTGCCACTGCTCGGTGGAGATCTGCTCACGGACATGCCGCGCGTTCTCGCGCGCCGAGGTGATGCAGGAGAGCACCGAGGACTTCAGCTCATGATCGAACAGCAGCGTCTCCGCAAGGGAATACGGGTTGCCGTCCCACCCCGGTCGCTTCGGTTTGCCGAGAGATTGCAGCAGGCGCTGCCATCGATGGTCGGAACTCGAGCTGATCTCGTCAAGCATCAGGCTGAGGTTCACATCCAGCAACCGCGTGGTGTGCTCTGCACGCTCCAGCGAGCGGGACATCCAGTAGAGCGAGTCGGCAACGCGTGAGAGCATGGGCCTCCAAAAAACGATGAGGTTCCCGGTGCGGGCCGGAGAACCGGAAGTGCGTCGGGGTGGATGTTTAGGTTCACTCTACACGGAACGGGGTCGTCAGGGCGCGTGCGGTGAGGCCTGCATCAGGTGAGCAAATAGCTCGTAGAAGCGTTGCGTATCGAGGTCCTCCTGCACATGCACCGCGCGCAGATCACTGCGTGGGGGCTTGCCGGCCGCATCCCAGGTCAGGGTATCGCCGTAGTTCGGTCCCCGCGCGAGATCAACGTCCACGTAGAGCACCTGCTCCTTCGTGATGATCTTTGGGTCCAGCCACGCACACGCAGCCAGCTCGTCCCACATGTAATAGAACTCGTCGCCCGTGTAGCGCACCAGGTACTGTGCCGCGGGCTGGGACGAGCTGGCGATTTTCTGCAGAAGTTCGGATGAAAACTTTGTCTTCAGCGAGATATCCACGGGGGTAAGGTCGAGGCGCGGCCACGCCGCACGTAGGACAATGTGCGCTGCCTCCGGATCGAACCAGAAGTTAAATTCATGGCGCGGGTGCGTCGAGTATTCAGGGTCTGCTGTCTGTGGCGAGAGACTTCCGCCCATGATCACAATGCCCCGCGTCGACTCCGCGAAGTGCGGGTCCAGCGAGAGCGCAAGGGCAATGTTGGTCAGTGGACCAGCCGCATAGATCGTCACCTGGTGCGGATGCGCCTGCACCTGCCGCACCAGAAAGTGCGCTGCATCTTCGGCGAGTGGCTGCGTTGTAGGCGACCCCTCCTTCAACGTGGGGATGACCTCAGGCGCATGGTAGGGCTCGTTGCTCGTGTGATCCTTGAGATCGCCCCAGGCGCCATACCAGGCAAAGTTGCCATCGCGGACCCGATCCGCCAAGGCCTCCTCGCGTGTGCGCAGCAACGGAAAAATGGCCCCCGGCACCACTGGCACATCGGTGCGATGCAGCAGCTCCAGCATGCGCAGCGTATGCGCGACCTCTTCGGGCTCCCACGCATTGCCGCTGACGGTCGTGATGCCCAGCACACGCACATCAGGGGCCTGCAGCAGGGCCATCATCGCCATCTGGTTGGATCCGCCCGGGCCCGAGCCATCCTGGTCGATCAGCACCAGGCGTTGCGCTCCAAAGACTGGTCCAGCAATCCAACACACGCACAACAGCAAGAGCCATGGCGAAAGCTTGAGGTCCCTCGGCAAGCGATGCATCCCAACACTATAAGCGTGACCACGCGGAGCCCTCACGGCACGGAGAACCCTTGCAGCCACTTCACAAAGCGCGGACAGCCACGGGCGTGTTCTTCTTCGTAAATGGCGCCGTCGTCGGTTGTTGGGTCCCCTTCATCCCGGAGCGGGCCCATGTTCTCGGCATGTCTGCCGGCCGCTTGGGCACCGTTCTGCTGGGCGCCGGCCTGGGAGCGATTCTTGCCATGCCGGTCGCGGGACACCTCATCCCACGCATCGGCAGCCGCCTTGTGAGCACATGGTGCGGATTGGGCTTTGCCGCCGTGCTGTGTCTGAACGTGCTTATGCCCCATCCATGGGCGCTGTTTGCCGCGCTGGCCCTGTTTGGCTTCTGCGGTGCGGGCATGGATGTCGCCATGAACGCGCAGGCTGTCCTGGTCGAGACCAAACAGCACCGGCGCATCCTCTCCTCGCTGCATGGACTCTTCAGTCTGGGTAATGTCGCGGGCTCGTTCGGCGTGAGCGCCGCCTTTGCGCACGGCTTTCCGCCACGGCCTGTAGCAGCAGCGGCAGCGGTTCTTCTGGCGGTGGCTGTCCTCTTGAGCGGACGCTTCCTGCTGCGTGAGGACATAAGCACCTCCGCATCGAGAGCCGCCCGACGTTTCGAGCCTCGCCTGCTCCTGCTCGGAGCCCTCGTCATTGCAGCAATGATGTCCGAGGGCGGAACCGCGGACTGGAGCGGCCTCTATCTGCGCAATAGCCGCGGCCTGGGGCCAGGCTGGGCAGGAGTCGGCTTCGGCGTCTTTGCAACGCTGATGCTCACCGGCCGCCTGCTTGGCGATCGCGTCGTTGCCCGGCTCGGCGAGGTCCGGACGCTGCGCTTCGGAGGGCTGCTTGCTGCCGTTGGGGCCGCGCTGGTGGTCTACGGCCCGGGCACTGCGGGTGCGCTGCTGGGCTTCGCGCTGTTCGGAACGGGCCTTGCCAACAGCTCGCCGGTGCTCTATCGCGCCGCCGGCCAGATGCCGAACCTGCCCGCGGGTGTGGGACTCGCAACGGCTGTCGGCCTGGGCTACGTGGGTCTGCTTGCCGGGCCGCCCACGCTGGGCTGGATCGGCCAGGCGCTTGGCCTGCGCACGATCTTCTTGGTTTTGGCCGCCCTGTGTCTGCTGCTGAGTGCCAGTGCCGGAATCACCAAGATCACCAGCAAGGACACGATTAGCTGAGCACCCAGGTATCCTTCGATCCACCGCCCTGCGAGCTGTTGACGACCAGTGAGCCCTTGCGCAGGGCCACCCGCGTCAGGCCGCCGGGCACGATGGTCACCTTGTCCCCATAGAGCACATACGGCCGCAAATCCACATGGCGAGGCTCCAGGTCGTCCCCGATCAGGCAGGGCGCGCGGCTGAAGCTGATGGTGGGCTGCGCGATGTAATTGCGCGGGTTTGCCTTGATCTTGTCGGCGAACTCCTCGCGCTCCTTGGATGAGGACTGCGGCCCGATCAGCATGCCGTACCCCCCAGACTCGCCCACGGCCTTCACCACCAGCTTGTCCAGATTCGCCAGAACGTACTCCCGCTCTTTATCCAGGTAGCAGAGGTATGTCTTAACGTTCTGCAGCAGCGGGTCTTCACCCAGGTAGTACTTGATGATGTCGGGCACAAAGGCGTAGATCGCCTTGTCGTCCGCCACACCGGTGCCAAAGGCGTTGGCCAGGGTCACGTTGCCGGCGCGATACGCGTTAAACAGGCCGGCACTGCCCAGGATGGAGTCACCCCGGAATGAGAGCGGGTCAATGAAGTCGTCATCCACGCGGCGATAGATCACATCCACCCGGCGCAGGCCGCTGGTCGTGCGCATGTAGCAGATGTTGTCGTGCACAACCAGGTCGCGGCCTTCTACCAGCTCAATACCCATCTGCCGCGCAAGGTAGGCGTGCTCAAAATAGGCGGAGTTGAAGACGCCCGGCGAGAGCAGCACGATATTTGGCTCGGGGCGGCCCTCGGGCGCAAGCGAGCGCAGCGTCCCCAGCAGCAACTGGGTGTACTGCTCAATGGGGCGCACGTTGTAGTTGCGGAAGAGCGCCGGAAAGATGCGCTTCATCACGCGCCGGTTGGTGAGCATGTAGCTCACGCCCGAGGGCACGCGCAAATTGTCTTCCAGCACCACGAAGTCGCCGTTCCCCAGTCGGATCAGGTCCGTCCCGCAGATCGCGACATAGACATTGCGGGGTACCTGCAGCCCCTGCATCTGGCGCCGGAACTGCGGGCAGGAGTACACAAGCTCGCGGGGAACCACGCCGTCCTTCAGGATCCGGCCCTCGTTGTAGATGTCCTTCAGGAAGAGGTTCAGCGCCGTGATGCGCTGCGTCAGGCCTCTTTCCACGCGGTCCCACTCGGCCGCGGTGATGATGCGAGGCAGCAGGTCGTAGGGAAAGATGCGCTCCGTGCCTTCATCCCGGCCATACACCGTGAAGGTGATGCCCTGGTTCAAAAAGGCAAGATCGGCGGCCTGTTTGCGCCGCTGCAATTCGCCCGGGGGTAGGGCCGAGAGCAGCTCCAGCAAGGGCCCGTAGTTACCGCGCAGTTCGCCCTGCGCCACAAACATCTCGTCATAGGCCGCATCCAGCTGGTAGCCATGCAGGGACGGCAATTGGAGCTGGGAGGTGCGCGTAAGGTCCATGGGTAGGGAGAGTTTACAGCACGTTCATGGGGAGCCACTGCGGCGCCGCGGCCTGTTTTGGAAGCTCCCTGCTAAAATAGAAAGGTTAACGCCTTTTTGGGTTCTCGCCTCCTTCAACCCCCACAGCGCGGAGCGTCCGGATCGATCGGATCGTTTGCTTGCGCCAAGATAGAGAGAACACCCCCGTGAGCACCGCAACCGCTATCGCTACGCAGCCCATACGCAACATCGCCATTATCGCGCACGTCGACCACGGCAAGACCACGCTGGTGGATGCCATGCTGCGCCAGTCCGGCACGTTCCGCTCGAACGAAACCCTGGTCGAGCGCGTTATGGACTCCAATGACCTGGAAAAAGAACGCGGCATCACCATTCTCGCGAAGAATACGGCAATCCACTACCACGACAGCAAGATCAACATCGTGGACACGCCCGGTCACGCCGACTTCGGCGGCGAGGTAGAGCGCGCGCTCAAGATGGTCGATGGTGTCGTTCTGCTGGTCGATGCCTCGGAAGGCCCCCTGCCGCAGACGCGCTACGTGCTGTCCAAGGCCCTCGAAGCGCAGCTGACGCCCATCCTGGTCATCAATAAGATCGATCGCCCCGATGCCCGCCCGCAGGAGGTTTTGAACGAGGTTTATGACCTGTTCATCGACCTCGACGCCGACGAGCACATGCTTGAGTTTCCGGTCATCTACACCAACGGCAAGGCCGGCACCGCCACCATGGATCTCGCCCAGCCCGGTACGGATCTGCAGCCTCTGTTTGAGCTCATCCAGAACACCATTCCGGTAGCCAAGGGCGATCCCGAGGGCGTGCTCCAGATCCTGGTGACCAACCTGGACTACTCGGATTACCTCGGCCGTCTTGCCATCGCGCGTGTCTTCAATGGCACGCTGCGCACCGGGCAGGACGTCGCTGTCTCCAAGCGCGACGGCTCGCTGCAGACCGTCAAGATCAGCAAGCTGTTCTCCTTCGACGGCCTGAAGCGTACGGACATCACCGAAACCACCTTGGGCGACATCGTCGCGATCGCCGGCGTCCCGGGCATCACCATCGGTGAGTCCTTTACGGACATCGACAACCCCTCGCCCCTGCCGCTCATCATGATCGACGAGCCCACGATCGCGATGCAGTTTTCGGTCAACAACTCGCCCTTTGCCGGCCGCGAGGGATCGTATGTTACCTCGCGCAATATCAAGGAGCGCCTCGAAAAGGAACTGCTCACCAACGTCTCCATTCGCGTGGAAGACACAGGCTCTCCAGAGACCTTCAAGGTGCTGGGCCGGGGTGAACTGCAGCTCTCCGTTCTCATCGAGATCATGCGCCGCGAGAGCTTCGAACTGATGGTCTCCCGTCCGGAGATCGTCACCAAGCGTGTGGATGGCGCCCTCATGGAGCCCTCCGAGCGCCTGACCATCGACATCCCCGAGGCCTTTGTCGGCACCGTCATCGAGCGGCTTGGGCCGCGCAAGGGCGAGATGGAAAAGATGTCCAACCACGGCTCCGGCCGTGTGCGCATGGAGTTCAAGATCCCGTCGCGCGGCCTCATCGGTCTGCGCAACGAGATGCTCACCGAGACGCGCGGCACCATCGTCATGAACTCTATCGCGTCGGACTACATCCCCTACCAGGGCGAGATTCCGCAGCGTCCTTCCGGTGCGTTGATCTCCGATCGCACCGGCACCACGACCACCTATGCGCTGAATGGCCTGCAGGATCGTGGCGTGCTCTTCGTCCCGGACGGCATTGAGGTCTATGAAGGCATGATCGTCGGCGAGCATTCGCGCGACAACGATCTCGACGTCAACGCTGTTCGCGAAAAGAAGCTCACCAACATGCGCGCCAGCTCGGCCGACGAAGCGCTACGCCTCGTGCCCTATAAGCAGCAGACCCTGGAGCAAGCCATCGAGTTCATCGCCGATGATGAGCTTGTAGAAGTCACGCCGAAGTCCCTGCGTTTGCGCAAGAAGATCCTGCAGGCCAACCGGCGCCCGCGCAAAAACCAGCCCGTAGACTAGGCCTCCGCTTCAGCCGACGAAAACAAGAAAGCCCGGACAGACTGTCCGGGCTTTCTGTTTCCGTTGTTGCATTGCTTAGCGTGCGGAACCGCCAAAGACGCGGGTGACTTCGCGAATGAACTTCTTGCCAGCCGCCGGGGTGGGAACGGCACCGTTCAAGATCTTTTCAAAGGAAACATCATGGCCGTAAAACGCCTCGGTATCCTTTGTGTTCTGGTGCACCTCGTCGCCATTCAGGTCGACACCGGCAAACAAACCCTTGCTGCGGGAGTAGGTCAGAAAGCCTGCACTGGCAATACCGCCTTCGCTGGCCTGCGAATCACGCCCAACTGGACCTGCCGCTACGGCGATATCGCCGCCCAGCTTGATCCTGTCCTTCAGTAGCTTCTGCCCACTGTCGTTAGACACACCAACCAGCACAAGGTCCGTACCCTGGCCACCGGCCTGGAAGCCGAAGCTGACGCCGCTCATCTGGATGAAAGCAGGCGCACTCCAGCCCTTGTTCGCTACATAGCAGGTCGCCAGACCCTGACCATACTCCACACCGCCGATAAAGGCGCCCTTCTTGAAGCTCGGCACCACCAAAACACAATGAGCCTTTTTAGCGATGTTGTCCGGGATTCCCTTGTCGGGCACGTTGGCCAGCTCATGCAGAATGCCTGTCGAGGCCTTGATGCGCTGCTGAAGCTTTGCGGTGTCAGCTGCATGGGCGGCGGTTGCCAACGTGGGGACCATCATGGTGATGGCTGCAATACGTGCAAGAGTTCTCAAAATTTCTCCTTAGGTCTTTGCCTAGTAGGATGCGCTTCGATATCACGAAGGCAGTATGTCTCTTCTGCAGTCAGTTTGCCGAGCGGAAACACCGCTGTGATTCGGAGAGCACTCGCCCTCGCAGCGGTATGGCCGGTGCAAGGAACTACCCTCAAGGCCTTGCGTCGAACGAGGGCGGCTCATCGCCTTTTCCGGTGCCCCAGTGCGGGTTTGGCGTCCCGCCAAGATCGTAGCGCAGCGCTCCACCATGCAGGGCGAAGGTCTCCGGCAGCCAAGTGTGGGAAGACGGCTTACCGTTCACCTGCAGCGACTGCACATAAAATGCCTGCGGCGAAGCAAGTGGCGCATCGATCGTGACGTCACCCCCTGGCCGATGCACAACGACATGCGTGAAGCTCGGGCTGCCCAGCACCAGCTCCGCTCGGCCGGGGATCTCCGGGTACATCCCCACCATGGCAAACACCGCCCACGAACTCATCTCTCCAAGGTCATCGTTGCCCGGGATGCCCTTCGGCGTGGGCACCCACAACGTCTTCAACACTTGGTGTACCAACTGCTGTGTCTTGGAGGGCTGTCCGGCAAAATCATAGAGCCACGGTGTTTCGATGGACGGCTCATTGTTCAGCTCCGCATGCAGGTCCCCGGCGTTGGTCACCGCGGGGGCGCCCTTCTCGTCGTAGAAGAAGCGGTCCAGCCGAGCCGTTGCCGTCTTCCGCCCACCCATCTGGTCAAACAGCCCCGCCACGTTGAACGGCACCATCCATACATACTGCGCGGCACTGCCTTCCACAAAGCCCGCACCGGTCGCTGGCGTAAACGGCTTCCTGGCCTGTACCGCATCGTTGTCCGCATCCTGCTCCGTCGTGGGCCAGCTGCCATCCGCATTACGATCCATGAAGTAGCCGCCATCCGGCGCGGCACGGGGATTCCAGATGTTGCGCCAGTACTGCGCTCGCGCAAGAAAGCGCCCCTGCACAGCCTTGTCGCCCAGGTGCCCTGCCAGTGCGGATATCCCGAAATCAGCGGTGACATCTTCCAGCGTGTCTGCCGCAGCGCCCCACGCCGGCGCTCCCAGAGGGATGTAATGCAGCTTCAGGTACTGGTCCAGCCCCGGTCGCTGACCCGCACACTCCACCGGGCAGCCCGCAGAGCTGAGGTCTTCCTTCGTGGGCACCTCCGCGGCATGCACCAGCGACGCAAGCGCAGCGCGCGCATCGAACGCCCGCCCTCCAAACGCCCATATGTCCGCGACCGCCGGGGCTGCAGGATCCCCGTTCATCACGTGTGTGGCCCCGCCCATGTGTGTCCATCGATCCCACCGGCCGCCATCCTGCACCGACTGGTTCAGCAGGCTCTGCGCGATGTCGCTCCCGATCTGTGGGTTGAGCCATGTCACCAGCTGCATCTGCGAGCGATACACGTCCCATCCGGAGAAGTTCGCATACTGCGTCGTCTGTCCCGCAGCAAGCTGGTGCACGCCGCCATTCATGCCGCGATACTGTCCATTGCTGTCGCTGTACGTCGTCGGCGTCTGCTGAGAGTGGTACAGCGCTGTCGTAAACACCCTTTGCTGATCGGGCGTACCTCCCTGGATCTCGATCTGGTTCAGCCGCGTGTTCCAGGCAGCGCGGGCCCGGCCTGCGATCACGTCAAAGCTCGTCTCGCCACGAGTCTCGGAATCCAGGTTCTGCGCAGCATTAGCCTCGCTGACATACGAGATGCCAATACGAACCCGTAACTCGCCACCCTGCCCAAAGTTGACCCACACGCCGGAGCCATGTCCCGCCTCCGGAAAGCCCTTCGCACCAAAACCCGTGCCGCCCTCCGCCTCGGTAGCCTCTGGCACCAGGGCGGTGTCGTGCCATGCCCCGGTCCTCCCCATGGGCCGGTCGAAGCGGGCCACAAAGTGCAGCGTGTAGTACGGCCGTCGGTCTTCCTTGTCGATATAGCCGCAGAAATTGCCGCTCGTCACAGAGCCGGAGATGGTACCGGCCGCTTTATCGATATGCGTGACCGCTGCCGTCGATCCAACCTCCGAGTCGGAGGTCCGCACCAGCAAGGTGGCCGGCTTGCCCTCCGGAAAACGAAAGCTGGCCATACCGAAGCGTGTCCCCGCGGTGAGCCGCACCTCAACGCCGTTGCCCAACCGTACCCGGTACAGCCCAGGCGCGGCCGTCTCGTCGTTATGGCTGAAGGACGAAGCGTAGGTGTGCCGGAAATCCGTGGACGGCGACTGGGTTACGTCCTCCGTAATCGGCATCAGGGGCACATCGCCCGACCCACCCGCACATCCCCAGCCTTCGACGTTGGTCAGGCTGAAGCCACGCAGATGATCCGCCCCATATTCATACCCGCCCGGCGCCGCGATCTGGCGCTTGGCGTTCACCGGTGAGGCCTCCGGGCTGAACTGCACCATCCCAAACGGCATCGTCGCACCGGGAAACACGTTGCCGCCATTGGCCGTACCAATGAACGGGTCGACTCTGCTCGCCGCGTCAGGGGCACTTTGAGCCAGCGCAGGCGACGCACCAGCGAACCATAGCAAGACGAAGGACACGAGAACGGGGCGGAGAAGGGTCAGACCTGGCATCAAGTCCAGCCTACCGCTGGGGAGCAGATCCGTTCAATCTTCCCACCGGCTTGTATTCCCGTTCCCGTCCCTCACTCTCATCAGGTCGCTCCGCTGCCCTGTCATCTCGACCCAAGCGCAGAGCAGTGGAGAAATCTGCGTGTTAACACGGCCATAGCCTCGCAACAAACCGACACACTACCGTACCGAGGCATCCACCTCGGCGAAGTAGCTCGCCGGCTTCAGCAGCTCCCGCGGCTTGGACCCATCCGCCGGACCCACCAACCCATCACGCTCCATCAGGTCGATCAGGTGAGCCGCCCGCCCATATCCAATGCGCAGACGCCGCTGCAGCAGACTCGTCGAAGCCTTGCCGAACTCGAACACCAGCCGCACCCCGTCATCGAATAAAGGATCTGCTTCCTCCCCTTCGTTCGCGCTCCCCGAGCCGCCTTCACCCTTCTCATCCTTCGGCCCATCCAGGAAGCCCTCGACGTAGTCGGCCTCGCCCTGCGCCTTCCAAAACGCCGTGACGCCGGCGATCTCCTTCTCCGTCACAAACGGCGCATGGATGCGCTGCAAACGGCTGGTTCCCGGGGGTAGAAACAGCATGTCACCGCGCCCGAGCAGCGACTCGGCGCCATTGGTGTCGATGATGGTTCGCGAGTCGATCTTCGTGGCCAGCCGGAAGCTCATGCGCGTGGGCACGTTCGCCTTCAGCAGGCCCGTAATGACGTCCACGGAAGGCCGCTGCGTCGCCAGCACCAGATGAATGCCGACCGCGCGGGCCATCTGCGCCAGCCGCGTGATGGCCTCTTCCACGTTGGATCGATCCAGCATCATCAGGTCGGCCAGTTCGTCGATCACGATGATGATGTACGGCAACGGCTCCTGGTTCACGTCCTCGAAGAGGTAGTCCGACCCGTTGTCGAACAGCTTGTTGAATTGATCGATGTTGCGGACGTGGTTGGCAGCCAGCAGCTTCAGGCGCCGCTCCATCTCCTTCACCGCATTCTTCAACGCGTTGGCCGCGAGCTTCGCCTCCGTAATGATCGGCGTGAACAGGTGCGGTATGCCCTCGTACATGCCCAGCTCAACGCGCTTGGGATCCACCAGGATCATGCGTACCTGCTCCGGCGTGGACCGGAACAGCACGCTCATGATCATCGCGTTGATCGCTACCGATTTACCCGAGCCTGTAGAGCCCGCAATCAGCACATGCGGCATGGACGCCAGGTCAGCGCACACGATACGGCCATCGATGTCCTTGCCCAAGGCGATCGGCAGCCGCGATTTGGTGTTGGCGAAGTGCTCGCTTTCCACCACATCACGCAGCCAGATTGTCTCCCGTGTCGGGTTCGGCACCTGGATGCCGACGGTCGATTTACCCGCCATGCGCTCGATCAGCACAGACTCCGCCGCCATGGCCAGGCAAAGGTCATCCGCCAGCCCGGTCACGCGGCTGTACTTCACGCCGGCATCCGGACGGAACTCATACGTGGTCACCACTGGCCCCGGATTGATCTGCTCCACACGTCCAGCCACGCCAAACTCGGCGCATTTTTCGACGAGCACCTGGGCCTCGGCCCGCAGGATCTCCTCGCGAACAACGGTTTGACCCTCGCTGGCATGCAGCAACGACGCAGGCGGCAGCTTGTAACCCTTAACGGACTTCACCGGCTGAAAGCCCTTAAGCTGATGCGCATCGGATCGCTCGCCAAAGGCGATGTTCTGGTCCCGAATGTCCGCCATCGGCGAAGGCCTGGCAGCAGCCAGGGGAGCGGCAGTCGCGGGTGACGGCATGCGCTCCCGCGACGCTGGGGGAGCATAGACAGGCGTGGAAGCCGCTGCTGAGACAGGGACAGGAACCGTCTCCGCATGCGGCTCAGTGACCGGGGAGGCCGACGCCCGCCGAACCAGCTGCGGCCTGGCCGCGCTCTGGGAAGCGGCTGCCTCCTGCTGTGGGTCAGTCCTCTCAGCGGAGTTCCCGGCGAAGCTCCCCGGGGGATCATGGGCGATAGCCGTGAACCCTTGCCGTTCAGGAGCATTCAACCAGTCATCCTCCTCCCGCGAAGGCGACATCTGCGACACAAGCGCAGATCCGGCCACTTCTTCCGCCTGGTGCGCAACCTCACTCCCGCCGGTGCCGCGCAGGGGAATTGCTGCCGCGGCCAGCTGGGCAGCAAAAGGAGCTGCTGCGGCGCTGGCCGCCGCCAGCCCGTCCAAATGCGGCGCATCGACGTCGGTCCGCGGCATGGAATCCCAAAGCGATACTGGCTCAGACTCATGGCTCAGCCCGAGCCCAGAGTCAGCTGCATCCGCATTGCTTTGTTTACGACGGAACAGCCGCAGAAAGCCGGAAAGCAGCGAATGTTTCTCGGCATGCCCGTCCTCAGCCAGGTACGCCTCTGGTCCCTCCGTCGTCCCCAAAGGCTGTTCGGCCTCGGGATGGGTACGGCGATGGCGCCACAGCGCGACCTGCTCACGGCCATTGCGCAGAAAAGCAAAGTGACCGTTGAACCAGGCCGGGGCACTGCCCAGCGCAAAGCTCGTCGCAAGGTAGAGCGAAAGCGCAACGACCACACCGGTCAGAATCGCCGCGCCGGGGGCGTTCAGCAGGTGCACAAGAAAGTCGGCCAGGATACGGCCTTCCACACCCGCCAGCGGCAACGCTCCGCGCCAGAGTGGATGCACGGGCAGCAAGGCAATCCCTACCGGGGCAAACACCAGCCAGAGCAGCAGACCCAGCGTCTTGGCCCCTCCCGCCCCAACACGGCGCGAGCGCATCCAGGTCACGCCGACCCGGCCAACCGCAAGCGGCAGCAGCAAAACCGCTACCCCCAAAAATTGCAGCACCAGATCCGCAAAATAGGCTCCGCTCAGGCCCGTCCAGTTATGCGTAGGGTGGGCAGGGTTCGCCGTGCCACCCCCCACCGTGTTGAACGAGGGATCAGCGGGGTTATAACTCACCAGCGACAGCAGAAGAAGGCAGGCAATGGCCAGCACACACAGCCCAAACACCTCATTCAGGCGGCGGCTGCGCGTTGGCGCATAAGTCAGGCGTTGCGATTTCACGTGGGTGGATGCGCGGAGTCGCGCTCGTCTGGGCTGAACCAGCGGCACGGGAAAACCTCCATCAACCAGAGCAAGGTCATTCTTTCATGGCAGACGCCGAGCGTGATGGCGAAATCGGGGGAGTACCCGTTGGAACCAGGGTGGAGACGCAGTACTTCCGCCCACCCCCGTCGCAGATCCGGTGGCCTCCCATGTGAAATCGTCATCGATCCATCCTCCGCAGGCAAACATTGCGAAACCCGCCCGCATCCTTAAATGGGAACGCTGCCGGTAGTGATGGCAGCAGGGTTGCGGTGACGGGGGCGGGGGATTTTCGCGATTTCTCCCCCTTATGGCCGGCGAAGGAGAATCGCCGACAGTCGGTCAACCCCGCGCACCGCAGGAATAATTGGAGAGAGCAATGGCGAACGAACTGGACGGATCAGAACGCAACAAGGAGACAGAAAAAGTTCTCCTCGACGTAATCAAGGTGCTGTACGACGGGCAAAAGGGCTTTGCCGACATCGGGGAGCACATTAAGGATGACACCCTGAAGCGGTATTTCCTGGCCGAAAGCCTCAAGCGCGCCAACTTCCGCGCCGAGCTCGAGAATGAGCTGCACCGCGCTGGCATGGCCGACGTGAAGGAGTCCGGTACCGTTGCCGGGGCTGCCCATCGCGTATGGGGCGATCTGAAGGCGCATCTCGGCGCCGGTAGCGACCACCAGCTGCTAGCCACCTCGGAGCAGGGTGAAGATGTCGCCAAGGATGCCTACAAGAAGGCTCTTGAGCACGACCTGCCGCTCCCCGTGCGCGAGTTGCTTACCACGCAGCAGGCTCATATCAACAGCTCGCATGACTATGTGCGCAACCACCGCGACGCTCTCGCCGGCAAGTAACCTGTAGAACGTAAAAGAAGAAGGGCGGCCCAAGCCGCCCTTCTTCTTTTGCCTCAAGTCCATTTGGATTTAAGCCGAAACGTCAATAGCCAAGGTGGTGAAGATAAAGGATCCCGCTGCCCGCGACCAGGCAATAGACCCCAAACAGCCACCAGCGTCCGCTCTCCAGCCAGGAACTCAGCCAGCGCAGCGCCAGCAGCCCCGCAAAAAAGCTGAGCACCATTCCGATTAAAGAAGTAGCAATGCTGGAGTGCAGATCGATCGGAACTCCCGACGCAGTCGCTTCGTGTGACGCCTTCACCAGGCGCAGTGCCTCGCGGCCAATCACCGCGGGGGTAAGAATCACTGCCAGCGCAAAGGAAAACCGCTCAGCGCGCTCGCGATTGGCCCCGGTCAGCAGACCGACGGAGATCGTCGAGCCGGACCGTGAGAACCCTCGAAAAGGCAGCGCCAGCCCCTGCACGGCCCCCATCCATCCAGCCTGCCCGAAGGTCACATTGTCGCCGGAACGCGATGCGGCCCGCTCATACGCGCTGCGGTTGACCAACTCCTCCTGACCACGCTCCTTAAGCCCGGCGTACAGGATCAGCAGACCCGCTGCCAGCAGGGCGGTGCCGACAAGATCCAGGCGCGCAAACAGCAGCTCGATCTCTGCTTTCTCAGCACCCTTGAAGGCCGTCTTCTCAATCACCTTGATGATGGGAAAACCCACAACGGCCGTCAAGGCAGTGGCCCAGGCAGCCCGGATCAGAAAGCGTTTGAAAGCGTCCGACGTCGCGAAGTACGAGCGCTTCCACTGGTTCCAGAAGTACACAATCACCGCAAACATCGTGCCGGTGTGCAACATGACCAGCACCAGCGTCATCACGGGGCTGGATGGGTCAAGCCCCATCAGCTTCTCCGCGACAACAACGTGCGCGGAGCTCGATACAGGCAATAATTCGGCGAGGCCCTGCACAATGGCCAGGACGAGAATCTTCAAAAGGGGCATACTCCCTTGATTCTAGCCGTCTTGTCGCCCTCCTTCGATCTTTCGTCGAAAGGCGTCCCAAAGCCCACGAAGCTCCCGACGGGGCGCTCACCCGGTACCATACCCGTGGCTGGTTGAGAGAAACGCAATACCGCAGAGGTGCCATGACTTCAGGTAATGACCTTTGAGTCTGTTTAGGTGACTATCTTCACTAATCCGATGCACGTCTTTTTACGTCATATTGATTGACGTGTACCGCTCCTATCCCATGAACCGGCAAAACCTAAAGACCTCCGATGAAGAGCTCGTCGCAGAGTTCGGGAAAGTATTAAACCTGTTCAGCTCTGCCTCGAAGACCCGCACCGAGGCTGCGTCCTTTTACCGATTGGTAAACGAAGGGTCAGCGCAAGGGCTCACCTGGGTCGAAGCCGTGGAAAGAGCTGCGGAACAGCGGTCCGCCGCCCGGCTGTAAACCATCAGGCGGTAAAGCGATTTCCCGGTTTCCAGACAATCTGCTGGCTCTGCCCGAGCCGCTCGCGCGAAATCAACTCCATAATCTCTCGGCGCTCGTTGAAAAGGTGCCCCTCTTCATCCGTTACCTTGTGCAGCCTGGCATTCACGACGGCGAGCCGGTGGAAGAGCGTATCCAGATGGGAGACAGCGATCCGATGATCCATATGGTTGGTTCCCCTGAACCTCTTACGAAGCACCACTCTTTACGGATTGTCTTAAAAGCAGGCAGTTACAAATGGGGCACCGGACGGCCGGCTTAGGTAAGGGATGGATCAGAGTCGCCCTTCGAAGGCTGGCTAACGGAAACTCTTGCATCTGCCCGGGGAAAAGCGTTCGACACAGAGAAGGCTCGTCCTGGTTACCTGCCTGCTGGTTGCTCACCCTGGTTGCGCGCCGCCTACACCTTTTGTCCGATGAACATTCCGTGGATTTCGTCGATAAACAGACTATTGGAGCATGCTTTGATAGCCGAACGAAGCACCGTCGATTCCCCGAACAGCCTCTTTACCCCGCAGCGCATGATCGCGCTCGTGGTGCTGGAAGAGCTCGGACACCTGGCTTCGGTGCTGTTGGGGCACAGCCCCTTGCTGCTCTCAAACATCTTCCAGCTCACGCTGGCCCTCACCACCGTCGCCGTCTGCCTGCGCGGCATGCGCTTCAGCACGACCTGGCTGGGCCGCCGTTCCTGGCGGTACATCTCCGGCGGCTTCGGCATCTGGTCCCTCGCCCAGGCCTTGTACCTGTACGAGATGTTTCACCCTGCCATCTATATCGCCGGAGTTCACATCGACGATGTGCTTTGGTTACTGGTGGGCCTGCCTCTCCTGCTCGCGGTAAACCCACAGCTCGACGACCGCGACGAGGTGCGATGGCTTGACCGGGTGCAGATCCTTGTCTTCTTCGGCGCGCTCCATCTTCTCGTCTTCGCGACCTCCAGCGGGCTGAATACCGCGCGTGCGTATGCGATCCAGAATGTCGTCCTGGTGATCTGCTGTATCGTCCGCCTCCCTCTCTGCACTGACAGGCAGGAGCGCCGATTCTTTGCGCGACTGGCCGCCTTTCTCAGCTCCTACGCCGCTCTTGGCGCATTCGGCGACTGGATCATCTCGCGAGGCTGGCCGACGGGCGGCATCATCGATCTGGTCTGGACCATGCCCTTCGCTCTGTTCTCGGTCCTGATCCTGCGAGATGAGCTTTGGGACGAGACCAGGAAGGAGCGGAGCAGCCGGCTCCTCCGTGCCATGGGCAGCCTGCACAATCTCACGATTGCCATCCTGCCTGTCCTGTCCATGGGGGCAACAGCCTGGCTCACGCGGCATCACCTGATCCTGGGAGGTGCTCTCCTGGCAGTCTCCTTCTTCACCTTCTTCTCTCGCATCAGCAAACGGGAGCGTGCCTGGCAACGCGCCCACCGCTCACTGGAACAAGCCGTCCTGCAGGACTCCCTCACCGGGCTCGGCAATCGCGTCCTCTTGCGGCAGGAGCTCAAGAAGTCACTGCAGATCCCCGATGGCGCCCCGGTCTCCCTTATCTTCGCGGACCTGGACCGCTTCAAGTCAGTGAACGACACGCTCGGCCATGAACTTGGCGACCTGCTCCTGATTGAAATCGCCCATCGTCTTCGCGCGGCGGCACCTGCAACTTCGGTTGTATGCCGCTTGGGAGGCGATGAATTTGTCATTCTCACCCGCGCACCCGACGTATACACCGCAGAAGCGTACGGGGCGGAGCTGCTGGAGGCGATAAGGGTCCCAATTGCCATTGGCAAGAGCGTCATCCATTGCACAGCGAGCGTGGGTGTGGTGCTCGCCTCCCCCAACGAATCGGCCGATGACATCCTCCGTACGGCGGATCACGCCATGTACAGGGCCAAGCAGCTCGGCAGGGATCGTGTTCAGGTCTTCGATCAATGCTTTCTTAAGGAGATCAGCGCCCGCTGGCAGCTGGAAGCCGATCTCCGGCAGGCCGTCGAGCAGCATGAGATCTACCTCGACTACCAACCGATTGTGAGCCTGCTCACAGGGGAGATCTGCGGCCTGGAAGCCCTTGCCCGATGGCACCATCCAACACACGGACAGGTGCCGCCGCCTGATTTCATCTCCCTGGCAGAACAGTCGGGGCTCATCATTCAGCTTGGCGCGCAGCTGCTGGAGCGAGCCTGTCGACAGGTCGCAGAGTGGAACGAGGCCTGGCACTCCAGCTTCTCCGTAAGCGTGAACTTCTCCCCTCGCCAGCTCTCCGATCCTCACGTAGTTTCGATGGTGCTCGACACCTTGGAGCGTACAAAACTCCCGGCTCGGCTGTTGAAGATCGAAATCACGGAATCAGCCCTCTTCGTGAACGAAGCGACCGCAAGGCAGGTGCTCTCAGAGATCCACCGGGGCGGCATTCAACTGTCATTGGATGATTTCGGCACGGGGTACTCCTCGCTAAGCTTCCTGCTCAGCCTCCCCGTGCACGAGATCAAGATCGATCGCAGTTTCGTATCGAATCTCTTCGAGGACAAGGATCGTAGCGAGGTAGTCCGCACAGTCATCCAGCTCGGACGATCGTTGGGGAAGCAGATTGTTGCCGAAGGAGCTGAGACAGAAGGCGACCTGCAAGGGCTGCTCTCGATGGGCTGCGAACGGGTGCAGGGCTACATCTTCAGCAAGCCTCAAAGCCCCGCATGGCTGGCCGACCATCTATGGAGCCTCAACGACCGGGTCTCCGCAAGAATGTATCGCTTGGGAGGATCTCCTCATGTCCCAAGTTGCGGTGCGCAGCTTCAGGTGCCTCAACGCGCCAATCAGCAACTCGTGTGAGACCAAGCTCCGGCCGCAACACCAGCCGGCCCCGAAGCCAGGCCAACGCACACAAGGGAGAAGGCCGCCTTGTTCAAGGCGACCTTCATTTTGCAATGTGCTGTAAAGAAATTTGGAGCACCGGGTCGGGATTGAACCGACGAATACTGGTTTTGCAGACC
>CAXTVC010000035.1:21453-32975 GCA_964247615.1 uncultured Acidobacteriaceae bacterium | reverse complement strand
GGCTGTGCGTCGATCATGTGGAAAGACGCGAGCAAGAAGCAGCAGGCAGCGGCGGCGCTGCGCTACACGGCTGTCGATGTGCAGCGGCTGGGCTGCGTGGATGATGTGATCCCGGAGCCGCCAGGCGGAACGCATACCGACCCGGCATTTGCGATGCAGCTGGTGGGGGAGCGACTTCAGCGGCATTTTGCGGAGCTGCAGGCGAAACCCCTGGACGGTTTGTTGGCCGCGCGGTACGGGAAGTTCCGTAATCTGGCGCAGTTTTATACGGCGGCGTAGGCTGCTACAAGGCGCGGTGGTGATGCCCCGCGTGAAGGAGCGAAGCGGCATTGGCAGCAATGGGTGAGTCTCGACAGAGGGTGCCGCGGTCGCTGGAGTTCGCGCAATTTGCCATTGGCTTTCTGTGGCTGCTGGCGGCGCGGACAGGTTCGACCAATGCGGCCCAGGGATTTGCCCGGGTGCTGGGTACTGATGCCATCCGGCCCCTGCTGCAGGAGATCTTTCTCCTGATTTTGCTGGTGACCGGCTTTACAGCGCTGCATTGGGTGGCGACGCGGAATGGCAGCATTCGCGAGACGAATGCGCTGCGGGTGCGCCCGACGATGTACCGCGAGTGGCAAAAGGGCGCGGCGTTTGGATGGGCACTGCTGCTGATTACGCTGGTGCCGATGGCCGTGGTGGGCGATCTGCATCCACAGTTCTGGTTTTCGGCGCGCGCGCTGGGATCGGCGCTGCTTGCGCTGCTCACGCTCTTTCTGGGCGCGCTGGCTACGGAGATGGCCTTCCGTGGGTATCTGTTTCAGCGTCTGCTGGGGTCCACTGGTCCGGTGACGGCCACGGTGGTGATGTCCGGGATCGCTGCATTTCTGATTACGACGCCGTTGAACAATACGCCGTTCAGCTTCGGCGTGGCTTACCTGGGAAGTGTGCTGTTTTGCGTGGCCTACCTGAGGACCCACGCCCTGTGGCTGGGGTGGGGAATACGGTTTGGCTGGCTGGCATCGATGGGTGTGCTGTTCGGGCTCCCGTTGGCTGGGTCGGTGGATTTCGCGAGCGTGGTGGCGACGGACAGCACGGGTAGGACGTGGCTCACGGGTGGAGCGTACGGACCCGAAGGCGCCGTGTTCACAGGGCTGGTGCTGATCGGTGGCGTGGTAGCGCTGTATGCGCTGACGAGGGATTACGCGTGGAACTATACGCATGCACCGATTGTTGGGGCGGCGTATGCGATGGTTGTGCCGCCGCCCCCGGCGCATGCTGCGATGGAAGCCGCTGCCGGTACACAGCTGGTACAGATTCTTGGGTCGACGCCGATGGGCATCACGGCTTCCGCTAGCATGCCGGTATCGGCTGCGCGAGCGGGGGGCACAGCGGAGCGGCAGGATGAGGGTTGGGGGACGCCTTTGCAGGAGGAACGGCCGCCTGCGCCGAAGGATGACGCGCTGTTCTGATTTTGTTTGACGGTGCTTCCGCCCAGATGAAAGTGGGCTTGCAAACGACTTTCAGTTGGCGCAGAATTTGTGGCATCCAGAGGTGATTCATGGGCTCCCGTGCGCGTCTTGCCTGTCTGCTGTGCGGCACGTGTGTTGCCGCTGTGGCTCCCGTTTGGGCGCAGGTGTTTGTGGTGGGGATGAAAACCGCGACGGCCGATGTGACCACGGAGTTTCACCCGACACACGTCAGCCTGCCGGAGCAGCCGCTGGATCAGCGCGGGCGGCTTGACCTGATTCGGAATCTCGAGGCCGAGCAAGGGTTTGCCCATCGCGAGCTGCCGCTGGGAGCGGGTCTAACCCTGCTGGCGAATGGGAACATGACGCCGCGTGAAGAGGAATACAAGCGGCTGCTGTATGAGAAGGGCCAGTCGGCCTCGCCGGGTGAGCGCGTAGAGGTCAGCCACCTGGAGTTCAAGGCTGACCGAATCGTGATTGACTTCAATGGCGGGCCGTATGCCAAGCACCGGTTTCTCAGCCACATCTCACTGAACGGTATGCAACTAGCGCAGCAGGGACCGCTGGCGACCGGGTGCCGCGTGACCCTGGTGTTTGAAGGCGGGGTGCCGGAGGTGACGGCTGCGGAGGTAAAGGCGCTGCTGGATCCGCTGGTCGACTTCAAGGCGAAGACGAGCTCGGAAGCCTATGCTGACACGCTGCCGCCGAAGGTGCGGGATGCGGTGGATGCGCATGAAATTCTGGTGGGCATGAACCGGCGCATGGTGCTCGCGTCCGTTGGGGAGCCGAAGACGAAGCACCGGGAGCACACGAAGTCAGGCGACGAGGACAGCTCCATGTACGAGGAGTGGATCTACGGGGATCCACCGAAGCCGACACAGTTTGTGCGTTTTCAACACGACCATGTGGTGCGGCTGGAGATTGCCGCAATGGGGAAGCCGCTTGAGATTCGCGAGAAGAATGAGCTAGGGGTGCCGAGCGGGCCAACGCTGGAGGCGCGGACGATCGTGAATGGCGACACCCATGCGGGCCGCGATGCGGGGGTGCAGGGTGGCGCACCGACGCTGCGCAAACCGGGCGAGAGCGAGGAGTCGGCCACAGCGCCGGGGCTGGGCAGGGTGGTGGTTCCGAAGGATTCGACGTCCGTTCCAGTGCGACCAACCAGTACGCCGGTGGGTGTGCCTAACAACCCCTTGACGGCGAGGTAAGGGGACGCACTGGGCGGGCGTTGACCCGCCAGGGACGAATCCCGTTGGCTTCGCCCCGTGTACACTACGGTAGAGCCGATCCGGGCTCGGCTTCGGTGCGCTCCGCTGTCGTTTCCTTGAGCGCCCGAACCAGCAGCCGCCAGCAGGCGTGCGTTCCGGAATGGGCAAAATGAGCTTAAGAGGGATCGAATCATGGCAAAGATCGCAAAGACCGGTGACCGCAAGAAGGTTATGGATACGCAGCAGAGCACAAACTGCCCGAAATGCACGAAGCCTACCCGCATTGTGAAGCGGGTGAAAGACCGGGAGCGTGGCGTTCCGGGTGGCGTGTATATCTCCTGCTCGGCGTGTGAGTTCTTCGAGAAGCTGTAAGATTTTGCAGTTCCATGTGAAAGGCCTGCCGGTTGCGGCAGGCCTTTCACGTGTGGGGTGCTTTGCGGAATCTAGTTGTCGCTGATGAGGGGCGTGGGCACGGCGGTGATCTGGGCGAGCAGAGCGTGTGCCAGTTCAGGGTCGTCGGCGCTGACGCGCTCGACCCGCACGGCAGACTTGCCGAGAAGACCAACCCGCTGAGCGGCGGCAAAGGAAAGGTCGACGATCGTTCCGCTTTCGTAGGGTCCGCGGTCGTTAACGCGCACAAAGGTAGAGCGGCTGTTGCGTAGATTGGTAACGCGGAGCCAACTGCCGAGTGGCAAGGTCCGGTGTGCGCAGGTAAGGGCGTTCATATCGAAGCGTTCCCCTGTCGCGGTGCGACGCCCCTGGAAGCCGCGGCCGTACCAGGAGGCCTTGCCGACCTGGAACCAGCGAAGAGGATTGGCGCCTCTTTTAGGGGAGGCTGAGCCAGACCTGGAAGGCGGACTTGCGATCACAGAAGCGGAGATAGCAAGAGCCAGGAAGATACCCATGGGCTTGCTGGCGGAACCAATAGATCTGCGAAGGTGTCGCAGGCTCTTACGTACAAGTTTCGTCACCCCTTTATTGTCCCCATTGAAAACCCGTAAGTCAATGATCTACAAAGAGTTGTAAGTAGAAGACGAACTTGCATTCCACCTTTGGGCTATGGTAGGTCGGATAGCGAGATAGAGGTGAAGTTTGAATATTCGGAAGATTTGGCAAGGAAGAGAAGGCCAGCTGTGAGTGACCCGGTAACCCGTAAGTGGCAGAGTCGGCGCAACGGCGTGGTGTGGTCGGTTGCAGGTTTTGACCCCTCGAGCGGGGCGGGCGTGACGGCCGATCTGATGACCTTCGCCGCGTTTGGGCTTTTTGGGTGTAGTGCCATCACGGCGCTCACCGTTCAAAACACGGTGGGGGTGTATGGGTGGGAGGCTGTTGGGACCGGTTTGCTGCAGGCGACGCTGGCAAGGCTCGACGAAGATCTTCCCCCGCTGGGCATCAAGATCGGCATGCTTGGAACGCCGAAGCTGGCTCGCGTAGTGGCATGTTTTTTGCAGAGCAAGCGAGAGCCAGAGAAGCAAGGCGCGCCGGTGGTGGTGCTGGATCCTGTGCTGCGGTCAAGCTCCGGGAGAGCGCTTTTTCCGGACGAAGGCATGGATGCCTTCCGGGAGGAACTGCTGCCCGTGGTGGACTGGATTACACCGAACTGGGCGGAGCTGGCCGTGCTTTCCGGAGAGCCTGTGCAGAACCTGGCGCTGGCGGAGCAGGCGGCCCTTGCGCTGCAGGCGCGATGGCCGAAGCTGGGGGTCATTGCGACGGGAGGCGACGAGGACGAGCCGGTGGACCTGGTGCTGGCGCCGGGTGGAGAGCTGGCCGTCCTGGCGGGAGAGAGAGTGGAGACGACCTCGACGCACGGGACGGGGTGTGCGTTTTCGTCCGCGCTGCTGGCAGGACTGGTGGGTGGGGTGACGCCTGTTGAGGCGGCGCAGGCGGCAAAGGTGTTTGCCGAAGGGGCGTTGCGCGCGGCTCCGGGCATCGGCAAGGGGCGTGGGCCGACCGAGCTGCTGTGGCCGTTGCGGGAGGCCGCTTCGCGCAAAGAGGGATGAGGATTGCTACCCTGAACGAGTGAATGAGCCTTTGCGATTGACGGTGAATGGACGAGAGCGGGTGCTTGACGGGCTGAGCTCGCCGGCGACCCTGGATGCGGTGCTGACGGCGATGGAGCTACGCGCGGACCGGGTGGCGGCAGAGCTGAATGGGGAGCTCGCGCCGCGGGCGGGATGGGCGAACCAGACGGTGCACAGCGGCGACAAGCTGGAGGTGGTGCACTTTGTCGGGGGCGGGGCCAGCTGAAGTTAGCTGGGCTTTTTTGACTTGGCTGTGAGGAGCTCTCCCAGCAGTGATTCCCAGTGATCGCCGTACCCTTGCCAACCGCCGATGTGCCCCACGCGGTCCAGGGCTGCGGCGCGCAGGGATTGGGCGAGGTTCGGGTTATCGGCGAGCGCCTGCATGCGGCCGGTGAGGGCAGCGGGGTCGCGTATGGGGACGATGTAGCCCTCCTTGCCGTCGGTGAAGAGGTCCTCGCCACCTGTGTTTTCGGAGCAGAGGACCGGGCAGCCGCAGGCCAGGGCCTGGGCCTGCACGAGGGCAAGGCCTTCCTCGATGGAGGGGAGCACAAGCAGGTGACTGCGGCTCATGAGGCTTGCGAGTTCCCCCTGGGGCAGAGGTCCGAGGAACTCGACGTGCTCGGTGGGGAGTTGGTTCAGCAAGGGTCCCATCTCGGGCTGCAGGGCGCCTGCAACTCGCAGCCGTTTGCGTGGGTGGCGCAGGGCGGCGAAGGCCTGAAGCAGATAGGGCATGCCTTTGCGGAGACCGACCGCGCCGGCGAAGAGGACGTTGAACTCGTCAGCTGGTGGATCGGCGGAGGGCTTGAACTGGTCCAGCCGAACGCCGTAGGGGATGACGTGAATCTTGTCGGGCGCGACGCCGTGCTGGATGAAGGAGCGGCGGGCGACGGAGGACGGGACGGTGACCGCATCGGCTACGGCGTAGATAGCTTCTTCGCGGGCGGTGTCGCGGGGGTCGGAGACGGGGCGGGCTACGCCCCAGCGGCGGTACTCGTCGGCGACGATCTCTTCCTGGTAGCGCTGATGTGTGGAGCCGCGGTCGCAGAGGAAGAGGCCGCCCTGGCGCTGGAGGTGCTGGCCAGCGCGCAGGCTGGATCCGGAGATGCCGATGAGGACGTCGGGGCGCTGGTTGGCGCGGAGGAGGTGGCCGAGCTGCCGGTCGGTCCAGCGGTCAAAGGCGAGCGCGTTGCGGTAGCCGAGCTCGTCGGCGAGCCAGGGAAGATCGAGGGGGCTGCGGCCGAGGGCGTATTCGGGGACGTGTAGCCAAGGGAAGGTGCGGACTTTGGCCTCGGGAATGCCCTCTCGTTTCAGCCGGCTCCAGGGCCAGGTGGAGTAAATGGCCTGGAGATGGCCGCGCCGTTCGAACTCGCGGGCGAGCTCGAAGTGATGAAAGACGCCAAAGACGGTTTGAAGGACACGCATCGCACGACCGCGGTTGCGGTTCAGTCGAGGGTAGCAGAGGCGGTGGGAGAAGGTTGTACGTCGTAGGTTCTACGCTGTAAGAGGTGGGGTCTGGATTGCTCGACGAGCTGCCCGTGCGCGTTACTGGCTTGGGGCGACGGCCAGGTAAGCGGATTGGAGCACGTGCTTTGAGGCAGGGTCCTGCACCCAGGCGACGATCGCGAGATGGTCGGGGTGAAGGGGTATGTCCGTGGTGCGGAAGCGAAAGGTGCCGAAGCGATCGTTGTGGGCTTCGTAGGCCTCCAGGTAGGCCCGTTGTGCTGTTTGGAGTGCGGTGAGCTTGAAGGTGGTGAGCGAAGGGTGGGCCGCCCCGGCCAGGGCGGACAGAGCCGGGCTCTGCTCCAGCGCCCGGACGACCATGCGGTGGAAGCGTATGCCGTTTTGACCGGGATAGCGCAGGCCGTCTTCGACGAGAGCGACGTTGAGGATGGCGTGCTGCAGAGACTGGAGAGAGGTGTTGCCGGTGCTGTCTCCGCTCGACGACGGGTTGAGGGTTTCCTGGGCCAGGGCGGTGGTGACGCGGAGCTCTCCGGGGTTTGCCCATGCCGCCGATAGCGAGAAATGGAGGCCGCTGGGCAGGGAGGCCGCTGACTCCACCCCGTCAGCAAAGCCTACGGCGATATTGCCCACATCCCCGCGGGAGGCGCCGAGAATCTGCAGAGCCTGTCCGTCGAGAAAGGCGGCCGGGGTCGTGTTCACGCCGTAGAAGGCGGCCTGGGCAACCGAGGCTGGGGTGGTGAGAGGGTCGGGCCGCGGGATGTGTTCGTCGTACTCCAAGGCGATGAGATCCGCGCGGTTGTAGGTGTCGAGCAGGCTGTCGAGGGCGAGGTCCGGACCGGCACAGGGTGCGCAGTCGCTGCCAGTGAAGAGCTCCAGCAGAACGGGATGACCGCCTGCGGGCAGATGGCGGGCAGACAGGTGAAAGAGCGGTGGGTACATCGCGCGGTAAGCCGCATCGATACGGGTCTGCAGGGCTTCGGCATCCCCGTGTTCGAGCTGTTCGAAGAGTTGGAGCTGCTGCGCGTTCCAGGGTGGCGGAAGGATGCCGAGGGCGGACGCGTGCAGGAGATCGTTGAGGGCCTCGGTCTTCTGGCCCTGCGTGAGTGCCAGTTCACCTTGCAGACGGTAGACCTCGCTTGAGAGAGCGTCGAGGTGAGCGGCTTCGGCGAGCAGAGGTGCAGCGGCTGCCGGGCGTGCCTGCCGCAGACGAACGTTGGCGAGAGCGGCGAGGCACGTGGCTCGATCTTCGCCGAACTGAAGGTGCCTTTGCCGCAGCGTGAGGGCGGGCAGACCGTAGAGGGTGCGCATGCGGTGCAGTTGTCCCGCGTAGGTGGTCTCGGTGAGGGAATGGACGGCGTCCTCGGCCCAGGCTTCCGCGTCGGCGAGATCGGTGCCGTGCTCGCCCGCGTTGGCGAGGAGATCGGCGAGGTGTGCCTCTTCGATCCAGCGATCAAGACCAGGGGAGGCGGCCTGCCGCCCCGCGGAGGCGATGGCGTGGATGCGGTCGACGCGTTCGGGGAAGTAAGTGAGATAGGTCTCGAGCAGATGTTGCCTCCCGGCGGTGTAGCGTGTGCCCGAGGGGAAGTCCGTGAGGAATTTTTCGAGTGAGCCGATGCGGGCAGCGGGGGCGGTCTGGGCGAGGGCAGCGGCATAGGCGGCACCCTCAGTTGCAGGAGCCTGCGGGATAGCGCTTCGGAGGGTCACGCCTCCAATAAGGAGGAGCGTCGAGACTTTCCAGAGCCAGTTACGCTTATCCGGACAGTGCTTCATATAGCCATTGCTACACTAGGGCATATGCTTTTGCAGCAAATCGTTGAAGCTCTCGATGGAGAGCTCGACCGCCTGTACCAACTTCGTGCTGTCCTGGATGCGATCGATGGACCGCTGAACGTCCCGCCCGTGGATGCCGAGCCGGTGCCGGATGAACCGGTCCTGAGTTTGAGCGATCGTTCCGTGCAGCTTCCCGTCAAGACCGCGGCAGTCCGGAGCAGAAAAGTCAGAGCGGTTCCAGGTGTCCCGCGGGTTGCGAAGACAGCGAAGCCTGCTTCCCGTGTCCCGGCCGCGCGGCTGCGACCGAAGGAGAAGACGGCGCTCAAGGGGCCGGTGCCGACAGGGCCAGTCGTGGTGAGTGCCTCGGCGCTTGCGAAGGAGCATGCGGCCAAACGGGAGCACGTCCCGGTGAAACGCACGCCGGCTCCGCCGGTGGGCAGCCTGGGATCCATGATCCGCGCGCTGCGGCTGGACGGCACGGCTTGAGCTTGCCTGGCTGAACGACCCTGAAGGACAACTGCGGGTCAACGCCCTGTGTGCCGTTGATGGCCATTTCCCGCGGGAGCACTGGCTATGATGGGGAGAGAGCCTCGCATGCAGAGCAAACGCAACCTGCCCCTTGCCTTTCTGTTGATGGCGGTGTTTCTCACCTACGCCAATTCCTTTGGGAATTCCTTTCATTTAGACGACTTTCATACGATTACTGATAACCCTGCGGTGCGGTCGCTCGGCAATCTGCCGCGCATTCTTACGGACACGACGGCGTTCAGCGTCCTTCCGGCGAACCAGACCTATCGGCCCGTCGTGACCGCATCGCTGGCGCTGGATTATGCCCTGGGCCGCGGCTACAACCCCTTCTGGTTTCACCTGAGTACGACGCTCTGGTTTCTGGCGTTGGTGGCCTGCCTGTACCGGTGGGCCGATTTGCTGTTTTTGAAGACGGAGCCGCAGGGCAGTCACCAATGGCTGGCCCTGGGCGTTGCTGCGTGGTTCGGGCTGCATCCAGCGATGGCCGAGACTGTGAACTACGTGATCCAGCGTGGCGACCTTTACTGCACGCTGGGTTGTGTTGCGGGGCTGTTGCTGTACGCGCAGTATCCGGCGCAGCGAAGGTTTGGGCTGTACCTCGTACCGTTCGCCCTGGCGATGCTTTCGAAGCCACCGGCGCTGGTGTTTCCATTGCTTCTGCTGGGCTATGTGTACTTCTTTGAGGCGGAGAGGCTGCGGGGGGTGCGCCGCTGGCGCGCGGGCCTGTCTGCCGCAGTGCCGGCGCTCATTGTGACAGCGGCGTCCCTTTGGCTGCAGTCGGCGATGACGCCGAAGACGTATGCGCCGACGATCCTGTCGGCGGCTTCGTACCGATTGACGCAGCCTTATGTGTGGCTGCGGTACTGCGGCGCGTTGTTTCTGCCGCTGCACCTGAATGTGGATACGGATCTGCAGCCGTTTGCCACGCTGGGTGGCAGAGCCGCGGCAGGTTTGCTGTTTCTGGCGGGGTTGCTGCTTGCGATTGGGTGGTGCGCACGGCGGCGACGACTTTATCCGATCGCATATGGCCTGCTGTGGTTCGCCCTGACGCAGTTGCCGACCTCGCTGTACGCGCTGAGTGAGGTAGAGAACGACCACCGGATGTTCTTTTCGTTTCCGGGGCTGATGCTTGCGGTGGTCTGGGCGCTGCACCTGGCTTATGAGTGTCTTCGGCGCGTGGTAGGCGAGACAGGGATCAAACCGGTGTGGCTGGCGCGTCTGACCGCAGGGCTGTGCGGGCTTGCGCTCTGCGGCTATGCCTATGGAGCGCACCGTCGCAACCTCGTGTGGCACAACGAGGCGAGTCTGTGGGCTGATGACGTGACCAAGTCTCCGCACAACGGCCGCGGCCTGATGATTTATGGCCTGACGCGGATGAACGCGGGGAACTATCCCCAGGCGCTGGCATTGTTTACGAGAGCGCTGGAGTACACGCCCAACTACGCCACGCTGGAGATCAATCTTGGCATCGTGAACGGCCTGCTGGCGGATGGGGGGCGTCACCATCTGGAGACCGCGGCAGAAGGGCACTTTCTGCGCGCGATCACCCTGGCCCCCAGCGACGATCTGCCCCATGCCTATTACGGTCGATGGCTGTTGAGCCACGGACGGCTTCCCGAAGCGACGGCTCAACTGGAGAGCGCCGTAGCGCTGAACGGGCAGCGCACGATGCAGCGTGATCTTCTGCTGCATGCCTATGCGCAGGATGGGAATAGCGCCGCGGCGCGTGCGCTGGCGCAGACGACCCTGGCCGTCGTTCCAGGCGATGCCGCGGCGCTGGCGGCGCTGCATGGCGAGGCATCATCAGGGGCTTCACCCCAGGTGGCGGCGCTGATCAATGCGTCGCTGGCCTCGTACCGGGCTGGGGCGTTCCAGCGCTCGATCACGGAAGCACAAGGGGCCTTGCAGCTGGATCCACGCTCGGCAGAGGCGTGGAACAACGTGGGTGCGGGCTACGGGGCGCTGCGCCAGTGGGACCTGGGCATTCACGCGGAGCAAGAGGCGCTGCGCCTTAACCCGGGGCTGACGATTGCGGCCAACAACCTGCGCTGGTTCGAGTCGCAACGGCCGGTGGGCTCGCGTGGTGCGACACAGGATGCGGCTGCGTACGTGGACCGATCGCTGGCGCTGAGCCGGGCCGGTAAACATGTGGAGAGTGTGGCCGCGGCGCGGGAGGCGCTGAAGCTCGATCCCCGTTCGGCTGAGGCTTGGAACAACGTGGCGGCGGGGAACGAGGCGATGGGGCACTGGGACGAGGCGATTGACGCGGCGCGGCATGCGCTGGCGCTGCGGCCTGATTTTGCGCTGGCGAGAAATAACCTGGCGTGGTCGCTGCAGCAAAAGGCGGCGGCGAAGCCGTAGGGGTCACGGTGGGGTTAGGCCGGCGTAGGGGGGAACCGAGTGTACGGGCCTTGACATAGATGTGGTGCGAGGCGCATATTGCCGGACGAGTCAATCGTTTGCCCAACTCAGTCGCTCCGCATGTCCGTGCAGACGGAAAACGCATGCCGGCGGGCTGTGGCAGATGTCTCAGGAGGCGGTATGCGAGCAGCAAGGAATTCCCGTAGAACACGAATGTTATCCAGGCGTCTGCGTGCCACGGCACGCTGGGCCGCTCCCCTAAGCCTGGCGTTTGCTGCGGGAATGGCCCATGCTCAGTTCCGTGCGTCGATTCAGGGAACGGTTACGGACACAACGGGTGCCGTTGTACCTGGAGCGACGGTTACGCTGGTGGATCAGGCGACCAACAAGACGCTCACGTCGACAGCGAGCGCGGATGGCATTTACAACTTCAACGCCCTGGCACCGGATCACTTCAAGCTGACGGCGACGGCACCCGGATTTCAAGCAAAGGTCATCAATGACCTGACCATCATCCCGGAGCAGGCGAACTCGGTGAACGTGCAGCTGGTGCTGGGTAGCGCGTCGACGACGGTGGATGTGTCTGGGGATACTGTGGCGGCTGTGGATACGGAGACAGCCAACATCGGTGCGACCATCACCAGCAACGACATCCAGCACCTGCCGTCCTTTAATCGTGACGTGTTTACGCTGACGCAACTGGTGCCGGGGGCCATCAGCGATGG
>CAXTVC010000035.1:10722-21353 GCA_964247615.1 uncultured Acidobacteriaceae bacterium | reverse complement strand
TTAATCGTGACGTGTTTACGCTGACGCAACTGGTGCCGGGGGCCATCAGCGATGGCGCACAGAACGGTGGCGGCGGCGTGTACACGCAGCCTGGCAACCAGGGTCCAGGTGGTACGGGCAGCGGCGGTTCGGCCCCGACCGAGAACGGGCCGCAGGCCAATGCCAACGGGCAGCAGTACCAAACGAACGGCATCTCCATCGACGGCATCAGCACGGTCAGCGCGGTCTGGGGTGGAACGACCATCATTACGCCGACGGAAGACTCCATCGACAACGTCCGCATTGTGACCAATGACTACGACGCGGAGAATGGCCGCTTCAGCGGCGCGCAAACGATGGTGACTTCAAAGAGCGGAACGAATCAGCTGCACGGCAGCGCGTTTATCGCGATTCACCGTCCCGGCCTGAATGCATATCAGCGCCGTATTCCTGGAGCCGATCCGTTGCGGGATACGCAGCGCTTCAACCAGTACGGCGGTAGTTTGGGCGGTCCTATCTGGAAGGACAAGGTCTTCGCGTTTTTTGCCTTTGAGTCGTCCCCAAACAGCTCTACGAGCACGGCGAATTCCTGGTATGAGACCCCGGCCTTTGAGGCCCTTGGGTCGTCCTCAAGCATCGCCTCGAAGTTTCTTACCTTTCCTGGGAGCGCGGTCACGTCTACCGCCATGGTCGATGTGAACTGCGGGGATGCCGGCCTCACCGAGGGTGTGAACTGCCACGCCATCCCCGGGCAGGGTCTGAATATCGGATCGCCGCTGAAACTACCCCTTGGCACCCCCGACCCGTCCGAGGGCGGCACGCCTATCACTCGCGGCCTTGGCAGTGGTCTGTCTGACGTCGCCGACATTGCAGAATACGTCACAGAAAGTCCCTACACGGCGTACTACCGGCAGTTCAATGGACGGCTGGACGCGAATGTAACCGGGCGCGATCACCTGGCTTTTGCCATCTACTGGGTGCCGCAGGGCAACACGCAGTACAACGGCGGGGCACGCTCGTACAACCTCTTCAACCACGAGCAGATCAATGACGCGTTCTCGCTGATCTGGAATCACACGTTCTCGGCCAACTTCCTGAACGAGGCGCGCGCAAATGCCGCCGGCTGGCGCTGGAACGAGATCACGAGTAACCCGCAGCAGCCCGTGGGTCTGCCGCAGGATCTCGTCGACCTGGTCGGATCCAAACAGCTGGGCCAGTTTGGCTCTTCGCTGGGCAGCGACATCAACCAGTGGACATTTGGATACAAGGATGTTGCGACCAAGATTGCCGGCCGGCACACCATCAAGTTCGGCGGCGATGTGACGCAGCTGCACTACCTAAACGATCCCATCGGGCGACCGAACTACGCGTTCTATAACGTATGGGACTTCCTGAACGATGCACCGCGGCAAGAGGCGGGCGTCTTCAATACGGTCACTGGCCAGCCCGGCGGCGTCCGCTCCGATGACCGTGAGAACCTGTTTGGCTTCTTTGTGCAGGATTCCTGGAAGGCTCGTCCAAATCTGACGCTGAATGCGGGGATGCGCTATTCGTACTTTGGCGCGCTGTATTCCAAGCAGAACAGTCTCAGCACCATCCAGTTTGGCTCGGGCTCGTCGTTGTTTACGGGCATCCACACGCGCATTGGTGGTGGGCTCTACGCTCCACCCAAGGGCAACTTCGGTCCCCAGATCGGCTTCAACTGGAGCCCCGACAACATGCACGGGCGCCTTGTGGTCCGTGGTGGTTACGGTCTGAATTTCAACCAGATAGAGATTGCACTTACAGCGAACGCGGGCAACAACCCACCCACACAGGCGAACTATACGTTCGGGTTTGCGAGCCCCAACAATCCTGGCGTAAACGGGAAGTCCATTGTGTACGGTATCTCCAGTGACGCGACTTCGCTGGCGGGGTTTGCTTCAAACCCGAACGCAATTACCACATATAACAGTGCCGGTCTGCCTGCCTCGGGAAGTGCGAGTATCACTGCGTTTGGCAATCTTGATGGATCGGTGCCCACGCCGTATGCGCACCATTACTCATTGGAGACCTCTTACCAGGCCGGGCGTGAACTGGTGGCCACTGTGGGCTACCAAGGTAGCTCTTCCCATCACCTGATCAATCACCAATCACCTAACTCTGCCGCGGTAGTTGCGGGTGCACCGTTGAACCCGCTGATCCCGAATGGCGGTGGTGATTACTGGACGACCGCGGGCGCAGCCAATAACAACGCCTTGCTGATTGAGCTGAAGCACCCGATGGTGCACCAGTTCTCGCTCGACGCGCAGTATCAGTACGCGAAGAGCCTCGATACCGATGGTTCCGGGCCGTACTACGAAGATGAGTACTTCCCGCTGGGTGCGGGGTACTCGTATGGCCGATCGGATTTCAACGTGGGCCAGTCGGTCAAGGTGTTTGGCCTGTGGCAGCCGGTGTTCTTCCACGGCAAGAATAGCTGGGCAGAGAAGATTGCGGGTGGCTGGTCGCTAAGCGGCATCATGCAGATCCACAGCGGGTTCCCGTGGACACCAAACTATGGGCTTTCGTCCTCGCTGTACTGCCCTAACTGCGGGTACAACAACTTGCGACCGGTGTATGTGGGCGGTGCAAACCACAGTGGAAGCAATGCCGCGTTTATCGCCAACAAGGGTGCCGCAAACAGCAATTTCGCCAATCCTGGAACGGCGGTGCAGACTGGCAACAAGAACAACTATGCGAATAACTATTTCGTTGTTGCCGACTATACGGCAGCGGTGACCAACAACGCCGGGGGGACGACAGCAAATCTTGCGCTGCCGCCGCTGCCCGGGTCCGCCCGCAATACGTTCGATGGACCCCGGTATCGTGACGTGGATGGCTCACTTACGAAGGCCTTCGGATTGCCGAACACGCGACTGCTTGGAGAGAGTGCCCGACTGGAGATTCGCGCTGATGTTTTCAACGTGTTCAACCTCTTGAATCTAAATACCAGCGGCATCTCCACCAATATCAATGCCGATGACTTTGGAAGAACAACTGGCGTCCTTGGTTCGCGCACTGTTTCCTTCCAAGGACGCTTCAGCTTTTAGGATTGGATCCGGGGTCAGAGAGGGTGCGCCTGTGTGGGCACCCTTTTTGCTTTTTTGTAGTGAAGACACGGGACACGAATCAGAGTTCGAGGATAGATATGACGGTTCGACATACGTTGGCGCGTTCGGTGCTGGCTGGGGTTTGCCTGGTGGCGGCTTTGCCTGCGGGGGTGCGGGCGCAGGAGCAGATCGTGGTGGATGCCAGGGCGGCTACGACGCCGTTTCCGCATTTCTGGGAGCAGACGTTTGGGTCGGGGCGGGCGATCCTTTCCTTGCGGGACAGCTATCGGCAGGATCTGCGGATGGTAAAGGCGGCTACTGACTTCAAGTCGGTGCGCTTTCACGGAATCCTAATGGACGAGGTGGGGCTGTATGACCCTGACCGCATGACGAAGAATCCGGGGCTGGCGGCGCAGAAGGCCAATGATGCCTCGGCGTACAACTTCTCGTACATCGACCAGATCTATGACGGGCTGCTGGAGACGGGCGTGCGGCCGTTTGTTGAGCTGAGCTTTATGCCGACGAAGATGGCGGCGAATCCTGCGCTGCATCAGCCGTTCTGGTACCTGCCGGTGGTATCGCCGCCCAAGGACTATGCGTTGTGGGATGGGATGATGCGAGCGTTTGGGCAGCACCTGGTGGATCGTTATGGGCTCGATGAAGTGGCGACCTGGAAGTTCGAGGTGTGGAATGAGCCGAACCTGGATTTCTGGGGTGGGACTCCGAAGCAGGCGACGTACTTCGAGCTGTACGACCATACGGCGCGGGCGCTGAAGGCGGTATCGCCGCGGCTGCAGGTAGGTGGGCCTTCGACGGCGCAGGCGGCGTGGGTGACACCGTTTCTGCAGCATGTGAAGGCCGCGGGTGTGCCGGTCGACTTTGTCTCGACGCATGTGTATGCCAATGACACGGCAGATAACGTGCTGAAGACGAACGAGCAGGTGGATCGCGACAAGATGGTGTGGCGTGCGGTGAAGATGGTGCACGAGCAGATCCTGCAGTCGCCGTATCCAAAGGTGCCGTTGATCTTCAGCGAGTACAACGCGAGCTATGCGAACGAGCCGGATGTGACGGACTCGGCGTTTATCGGGCCATGGTTGGCAAACAATATCCGGCTTTGCGATGGGCTGACGGACAGCATGGATTACTGGGCGTTCTCGGATGTGTTTGAGGAGCAGGGCGTGGTGCGGTCGCCGTTTTATGGAGGGTTTGGGTTGGTGGCTGCGGACCACATTGGCAAGCCTGCGCTGAATGTGTTCCGGGCGTTGCACCAGTTGGGCGATCGGCGGATTGCGGTAGGGTCGGAGTCGGCGCTGGCGACGACTGATGGCCAGGGGCATGTGGCGGTGGCGTTGTGGGATTACGCCGCGCCGTATGGCACGGGTGCTGCTTATACGCCTCCGCCAACTTCACCGGCGCCGACGAAGACATTTCAGGTGCATTTCGAGCATGTGGCCCCGGATGCGCCGGTGCGGATTCTGCGGGTGGATGAGGAGCACGGCAATGTGCTGAAGGCTTTCGACGCGATGGGCCGGCCCGCGGGCGACCTGACGCAGGCGCAGGTGAAGCAATTGCAGGCTGCAGGGGCAATGCCGGAGCCGGAGCAGGCGAAGCTGCATGGTGGCACGCTGGAAGTCACGGTGCCTGCGCACGGGTTGGCCGTGGTGCTCCTCGGAGACAAGTGACATGGACCGCCGAGAGGTTTTGCGTGGGTTAGGTGCGGGTGCTGCGGGTCTGCTGTTGCATGAGGCCGGCTTTGCTCAGGGGCGCGTCGGGCCGAAGCGTGAGCTGGGCGCTGCGGATGAGGCGTTTCTGGATGACATGGAGCGGCGGGGCTGCCGGTATTTCCTGGAGCAGGCTGATCCGGCGAGCGGACAGGTGCAGGATCGGGCGCAGGCTGTGGGGCTGGATGGGAAGCTGGATCCTCGGCGGCTGAGCAGCATTGCGGCGACTGGATTTGGATTGACGGCTCTCTGCATAGCGCACAAGCGTGGGTATGCGCCGGCGGGGGTGATCGAGGCGCGGGTGGAGCGCACGCTGGCATTTCATGCGCATACGTTGCGGCATGAGCATGGATTCTTCTGCCACTTCAACGATGTGCGGACGGGTGAGCCCATCGCGGATGTTGAGTACTCGAGCATCGATACGAGCCTGCTGCTGTGTGGGGTGCTGATGGCGAGGGCTTACTTCCACGGGAACGCAGCGATTGTTCGGGATGCCACGTTGATTTATGAGCGGGTGGACTGGCCGTGGATGCTGGTTGGGAAGACGAACCTGTTCTGCATGGGATGGAAGACGAGGTCGGGGTTTTTGGATGCTACGTGGAGTCACTACTGCGAGTTGATGATGATTCCGCTGCTGGCGATGGGGTCGCCTACGCATCCGGTACCGGCCGCGGTTTGGAGTGCGTGGTCGCGGCCAAGGATGGAGTACAAGGGGTACCACTACATCAGCGATCATGATCCGCTGTTTGTGCACCAGTACAGCCATGCGTGGTTTGATTTCCGGGGCAAGCGGGATGCGTTTGCGAACTACTTCGAGAACTCGGTTGTAGCCACCGAGGCGCACCGGCGGTTCTGCATGGATCTCGGGACGCCGTACGGTGCGGAGTACTGGGGCGTGTCGGCTTCGGACAGCGCGCAGGGATACCATGCGTGGGGTGGACCTCCGGAGTTTGGGGATGTGGATGGGACGGTGGTGCCGTGCGCGGCCGCGGGCTCGCTGCCGTTTTTGCCGGGGGCATGTCTGCAGACCTTGCGGTCTCTGCAGGAACGGTATGGCGCGAAGGTTTGGGGGCGATATGGCTTTCTGGATGCGTTCCATCCGCAGGCCGGATGGTATGACCCGGATGTGCTGGGGATCGACCTGGGCATTGGCGTAGCCATGGCGGAGAACCTGCGCACGGGGTTTGTCTGGGAGACCTTTGCGCGCAATCCGGAGGTGGGCCGGGCGATGCAGATGGCGGGCTTCCGCTCGAGCGGGCGTTGAGGCGAGCCCTCGTACCCGACGATCGACACCGAGACCTCCGTACAAGGGAACCGAGCACAAGCGCGTTGCGTAATGCCCCTACCTGCCGTTGGTAGAATCGCTCCACACGCGGGCGGATAGGGAAGGGACGGCGGCTACGGCATGACCCTGGGGCAACTTGACGACGTGCTGAAGAGCTGGAAGGCGCGTCTTTCCGCGATTGCGGAGAACCTTCTGGAGTTGCAGACGGACGCCACGTACCAGTCGCTGACGGGGACGGGCGGGCTGGACCGGGTCACAATCACGGGGTTGACGGCGGAGCGGGTAAGCCTGGCGTTGCGGACCGTGAACGAGCTGTTTTTGCGCTTTGGCCTGCTGCAGTCGACGGTGGATCGCGCGGAGGAGATTCGCAAGGGGCTGCCAGCGATGTTTGGCGCGGAGCCGCGGCTGCGGGAGCTCCACAAGCTGTTGTTTACACCGTCGATTGAGCTGCAGGCCAGCGAGGTGCCCCTGGCCGACCGGCATTTGCTGAGCGGAATGAAGCAAGCCGAGAGGATATCGCCTGAGGAGCTGCTGGATTCCATGACGCGCACCTTTGCAGAGGTCCGGGATGCCGTATCTGCGGTGGGCGAGGCATGGACGGAGTACGGGACGAGCTATGACCGGATGGACGTTGAGATCGCCCGCCTGCGCTGTCAGACGGCCATGCCAAGCCGATTGATGGCACCGGCGCTGGATGCGCTCGAGGCCAGCTTGAAGGGGCTGCAGGAGCAGGTGCCGGGGGATCCAATGGGGGCGCTGGTTGCGCTGCGGGTGAGAGTGGAACCGGGGCTGGCCACGGCGAATCAGCGGGTGATAGCGGCCGAGCAGATGGGTCGCAGCCTGAGGGCCGCGGGTGCTCGATGGCGGGCGATGGAGGGCCTGCATCGTGAAGCGACTGGGGTCGTTGCCGAAGCGAAGGCGCGGTTGACGGCGGCAGAGGGAAGGTGCGAGCTGGTCCCGGAGGCCAAGCTGCAGGCCCTGGGAGAGTGGCTGGGGCGGCTGGAGCGGAAGTGCGATGATGGCGCGCTGGAGGCTGTGGGGATCGGGTTACAGAACTGGTCGGCGGCCGCGGAGAGCTGCGCCGCCCAGGATCAAGCGGCCCTTGCTGCCTGCGAGGCACGGCTGGCGTCGCGCGGCGAGCTGCGCGGTCGGTTGGAGGCGCTAAAGGCCAAGGTGCGGAGTTGTGGTTTGACGGCGGATGGCGATCTTTGTTCACTGTCTCAGGGAGCGGAAGCGCTGTTGTATGCGCATCCTTTAGATCTGCGGCTTGCCGGAGCAGCGTTGGCGCGCTTTGAGCAACGGCTGCGGGCAGCGAGTTTGCCGAGTGACGCGGTGCGAGGGGCAGGGTCGCGATGAATGGAGATGCCTGCCGGAGGGCGGGGTGCGCTGGCGTGCTGGAGGACGGCTATTGCGACGGCTGCGGATTGGCGGAGGCACGCTCCCCGGCGCGCGGTGCCGAGAGCCGAGCCACGGGTGTGACCCAGGCGCTCTCGCCGGTAGTGGCGTACGGAGGCTTGGCGACGGCCACAGGCTCGACGCCGTTCAGCCGTGCCGCGCGAGGGGTGCAGCGGACACGGCACCTGAGCCGTCACTCCTCGCGAAAGCAGTTAGGGGCGGGCCTGATTACGTTGCCGGATCTGCCCTCGGTGGAACCGGAGCATGCGCTTCTGCTGGACCCGAAAGTGCCGGAGCGTAAGCGCCTCTGCGCCAAGTGCGAAGCGACCCTGCGACGCGAGGCGGGGTTCTGCGGCAAGTGTGGGACGCGCTATAACTTTGTCGCGATGCTGCACGCCGGCGACGTGGTGGCAGGGCAGTATGAGGTGAAGGGGCCGATTGCCTTTGGCGGGCTCGGATGGATCTACCTGGCCTTTGACCGGCTGCTCTCGCGTTATGTGGTGCTGAAGGGGCTGCTGAACGCGCAGGACAGCTCGGCCGCTGCGGTAGCCGTGGCGGAGCGGCAGTTCCTGGCGGCGGTGAAGCACCCCAATATCGTTGGCATATACAACTTCGTGCAGGCAGCTGGCGAAGGCTTCATCGTGATGGAGTATGTGGGCGGCAAGACGCTGAAGCAGATCCGGCAGGAGCGTGGGCCGCTGCCCCCGGCCGAGGCGATTGCGTACATCCACCGCATCCTGCCGGCGTTTGCGTACCTGCACCGGATGGGCCTGGTGTTCTGCGATTTCAAGCCGGACAACGTCATGCTGGAGCACGATGACGTGAAGCTGATCGACCTGGGGGGCGTGCGGCGGATCGACGACCCGAACGGTGATATCTATGGGACGGTGGGGTACAGCGCGCCGGAGGCCGGTGCGGGGCCGACGCCGGTGTCGGACCTCTTCACGGTAGGGCGGACGCTGGCTGTGTTGCTGATGGAGATCAGTGGGTTCGGCAAGGAGCACCTGTACACGCTGCCGTCACCGAGTGAGAAGGCGCTGCTTGCGGAGCAGGAGTCGCTGTACCGCTTTTTGCTGAAGGCGACCGCCAAAAACGCTGAGGATCGGTTTTGTCATGCGGAGGAGATGACGGAGCAGCTGGTGGGCGTGCTGCGCGAGATCGTCGCGTGCAAGACGGGGTCTGCACGACCGGCGCTGAGCAGCGACTTCGGGGTGGACCCGCTCTCCCTGGACCTGGGAGACGCGACCGAGCCGGTGCCCCCTGACGCACGGCATCTGCCGGTGCCGCTGCCCGATGTGAATGACCCGGGGGCGCAGGCGGCGAGCGCAGCGATGGCGCTGCCGGACCCGGCGCGGGAGATCGCTGCGCTGCGACTGGCGCGGGAGCAGCTGCCGGGGTCTCGCGAGGTGCGGTTGCGCCTGGCTGCGTCGCTGACCAGGGCAGGGCAGACCGAGGAGGCGGAGCACCTGCTGCGGGAGCTGGGGGTCGAAGATGCCTGGGACTGGCGCGTGCTGTGGTTCCAGGCCGGTGTGTATCTTGCGCGAGGGCAGATCGCGGACGCGCGCCGATTGTTTGACCAGGTGTATTTCGATTTGCCGGGAGAGCTTGCGCCCAAGCTTGGGCTTGGCTTTGCGGCGGAGCTGGAGGGCAACCTGCCCGTGGCGAGCAGGATGTATGACCTGGTGTCCCGTGTGGATCCGGGGTACGTGTCCGCTGTGTTCGGGCTGGCGCGCTGCCATCGCCGGCAGGGGGACAGGAGCTCTGCAGTGGCAGCTCTCGGACGCATTCCCGTGTCTTCGGCGCTGTATGTGCGGGCGCAGGTGGAGGCGACGCGCAGCCTGCTGGCGGTGAATGGGACGCGTCCGAAGATGGAGGATGTGCTGACGGCGTCGCGTGTAGCGGAGCGTCTGCCGCTGGATGAGCGGGACCGTTTTGAGTTGAACCGGGCCGTGTTCCAGGCGGCGCTGGCCGATGTGGGTTCGTTCCGAGAGAGTACGGATACAGCAAGCCGGTTGTTGGGGCAGCCGTTGTCGGAGCGCTCGTTGCGGGTGGGTCTGGAAGGCAGTCTGCGGGCTCTTGCGCGCTTTGCCGAGGGTGAGGAACGTATCCGGCTGATTGATGAGGCCAACCGTGTAAGGCCGCGGACATTGGTCTAGCGCGCTGCTTGACCCAGGAGAGCAACAACGATGATTTGTCCTGTCTGCATGGCCGCCGTACCCGAGGAGGACCAGTTTTGCGAGACCTGCGGGGCCAGGCTGGGTCACGAGCCGCTGGAGAAGTCGGTGGAGCAGGCCGCGGCTGAGGTGCCGTTGTGCGCGTGCGGCGCCGTTCCGGACGAGGTGGACGAAGAAGGCTTCTGCCTGGGGTGTGGCAAGCGGGTCCGCCGGCCTGCGAGCGACCACCTTGAGGCACGGCTCTCGGCAGATTTC
Organism: uncultured Acidobacteriaceae bacterium; assembly: GCA_964247615.1. Classification (GTDB taxonomy): domain Bacteria; phylum Acidobacteriota; class Terriglobia; order Terriglobales; family Acidobacteriaceae; genus Granulicella. The sequence goes on along the minus strand of CAXTVC010000035.1, from coordinate 11,470 downwards.
GCCGCGGTGAGTGACCGTGGACTTCGTCATGACCGCAATGAGGACAGGTTCGCGTTGGTGATGGAAGAACAAGGGTACGGCGCGGTGATCTGCGATGGCGTGTCGACGACACGGCAGTCCGAGGTGGCCTCCGCAATTGTTGCAGAAGGTGTCGGACGTGAGCTGGCGCAGGCTCTGCGTGGAGAGGCGGCGGTTGATCCCGAGGATGTCTTAATGCGGGCAATTCAGGTAGCTTCGCGCGAGTTGACGAGCCTGACGGGGGCACGCCGCGATGGCAGCTCGCCTTCGACGACGGTTGTGGCTGCGCTGATATGTGAGCACGAGATTACCTGCGGGTGGGCAGGGGATAGTCGGGCGTACTGGATCGATGCGGCGGGGGCGCATGCGTTGACGCGCGATCACTCCTGGGTGAACGAGGTGCTGGCGGCGGGTGAGATGTCGGAGGAAGAGGCGAAGGCGTCGCCGCAGGCGCATGCCATCACGCGCTGGATCGGGGCCGACAGTGAGGATAGCGAGGATGAGGTTCAGCCGGAGATCCTGCGATTTCCGCTGGTTGCCAGCGGGATGCTGGTGCTGTGCAGTGATGGGCTGTGGAATTATGTCGAGGATGCAGCTGCCCTGTTTGCCCTGGTGACCGAAGCTTCAGGAGGCGGTGCGGAGGCCCTCAGCATGGCGCGCCGGCTGGTGGACTTCGCGGTCGCACAGGGCGGCCAGGACAATGTGACGGTGGCGATCCTGCGGGTCGAAG
>CAXTVC010000035.1:0-10622 GCA_964247615.1 uncultured Acidobacteriaceae bacterium | reverse complement strand
GCGGTCGCACAGGGCGGCCAGGACAATGTGACGGTGGCGATCCTGCGGGTCGAAGTGCTGGCAACCGAGATGGATAGGAACAGGGCTGCAGAACAAAGCAGTGACAGTGTGCGTAAGGAAGACAGCACCGAGAGTGAGGGGGCGTATGGCGAGTCCGTTCAGGGCTGAGACGTTTCAGAACGAGTTTTTGCCTGCAGGGTCGCATGAGGTGCACGCGATCATGACGGTGACGGCGGGTGATGACGCAGGCGCGGGTCTGGCTGGCGGCCCGGGGGGCGAGCGCACGTTTGGTATTTTGTGCGACGTGTCCGGCTCCATGGAGGGCAGCAAGATGCAGGCGGCCAAAGAGGCGATGTCCAGGATGGTGCAGACCCTGCCCTCGGACTGCAGTTTCTTTGTGGTGGCCGGCGCGGACAGCGCACAGCTGGTGTGCCCTGCCATGCGGGCGGACGCCGCGGCAAAACAACATGCGCTGCAGGCGATCGGGGGCATGCGGGCCTTTGGTGGGACGCGCATTTCCAATTGGCTGCATGCCGCATGGGAGCAGTTTCGGAGCCGTCCGGGCGGGATACGGCAGGCGCTGCTGCTGACAGATGGCCAGAATGACGCCGGAGACCTGCTGCCGCTGCAAACGGTGCTGGCGCAGTGTGAGGGCGTATTTCAGTGCGACTGCCGTGGTGTGGGCACCGATTGGCAGGTGGACCAGCTGCGGGCGATTGCGGGCAAGCTGTTGGGCAGTGTGGACATTGTTCCGTCGCCGGGGCTGATGGAGGCGGACTTCCGCGCGCTATTGGAGAAAGCGCTCGCAAAGACGGTGAGCGATGTAACCCTGCGGCTGTGGACGCCCAAGGGAGCTACGGTGAAGTTTTGCAAGGAGGTCAGTCCGGCGATCCAGGACCTGACCGGCCGCGCGCGCGAGGTGAAGCCGCAGTGGCGAGAGTACCCGACCGGAGCCTGGGGCCGGGGGGAGAGCCGTGACTTTCACTTCTGCATTGAGGTTGTTCCCGGAGCGATCGGGGACGAGATGCTGGCGGGGCGCGCCAGCCTGATCCACACGACCGCCGGCGTGGAGAACAAGATTGCGGAGGCGCGCATTCTGGCGGTGTGGACAGACGATGATGCGAAGTCGACCAAGATCAACAGGGTAGTGGCGCATTACACAGGCCAGGCAGAGCTGGCGCAATCGATTCAGGACGGGATGGACGCGCGGGCACGGGGGGATCTGGGCCAGGCAACGACCCTGCTGGGCAAGGCGGTGAAGCTGGCGCATGACTCGGGCAACGAGGCCACGGCGAAGCTGCTGCGGCGCGTGGTGGATGTTGAGGATGCAGACCGGGGAACGGTGCGGCTGAAGAGCTCTGTCGCCAAGGAAGACTCGATGGCGCTGGAGACACGGTCGACCAAGACGGCACGTATCGCCAAGGTGTCGTGAATGGCGCAGGTAGAGGTATGAAGTCAGAGAGGCACGGGTGACAGCGATGACGGAGCCGATGTTATGTCCCAAGGGACACATATCGCTTGAGGCGGACTACTGCTCGGAGTGCGGGGCCAAGCTGCAGGGATACGCGGAGCCGCGTGGCGGGGCCGCCCAGGCAGGACAGGTTTGTCCTGATTGCGGCACGGTGCGGGAGCAGACAGACATTGCCTTTTGCGAGGTGTGCGGCTTCAACTTCGTTACCGGTACCCATGGCGAGGTTGGCATTATGCCGGCGCAGCCCTTGTCCGAGCCGGGACCGGTCGCGGAGATGGAGGATGCGCCGGAGGCGGTCGTAGCCGGGGAACCCGAGGTGCCGGTGGTGACTGTTCCGCAGCTGTGGCGTGTCGTTGTGTCGGTGGATCCCGGTCTGCGAACGCCGGAGAGCCCTGAGCCTCCGCCCGACGTGTTGCCTTTTACTGTGGAACTGCACCAGCCAGTGAGTCTGGTGGGCCGGCGCGATGAGACACGAGGGATTCTGCCGGAGGTGGCTATTCCCTTCGATGAAGCAGTCTCAAGGCGGCATGCCGTGCTGCAATGGGACGATCAGCGAGGGATGCTGCTGCGCGATATTGGAGCGGCGAATGGGACACGGCTGAATGGTGTCGAGCTGGAGCCGATGGTGGATGTCGTGCTGAAGGATGGGGACGAGATTACATTGGGTCACTGGTCTCGCCTGCGGGTCGAGGCGCAGTGACGCAGGGTTTGACGCAGGCAGTCGGCTGAGGGGAGTCAAGATGGCAACGGCCACGGTGTCCGTCACGCAGCGAAAGTCTTGGAACACGCTTCAGCGGCTCAGGGGTTTACGTGCGGTGATCCTGCTGTTCGATGTGCTGCTGCTGGTGCTTGTGCTGAATGCCGTGGACGAGCAACGCAGATTGCTGCGTGCCATCGTTGATCGGGAGGCTCCGGCGGTGGTTGCTGCGGAGAGACTTCAGTTTGCTCTGCGCACGATGGAGGCGTCCACGGCGCGAGAGCTGCTCCAGAGAGATGGCGACACGACCGCGTTGATACAGGCCCAGGAGGGCCGGCGATCGGAGGCAGCGCGGGCGCTGCTGCAGGCCATCCAGGACAGCCCCGATGCAGAGACAGGGAGGACTTCGCTGGAGACGCTGCAGCTGGGACTGGGCACGTACGAGCGCATCGTGGGAAACGCAGAGGAGGGAAAGCAACAGGATGCGGTGACGGGAGCCATGCTGTTTCGCCGCTCGACCGACCTTATGGATGGCAGACTCTTACCAGCAGCCAGGGAGTTGCAGGGGCGCGGCGAGGAAACACTGAGGGACAGCTTCCGGAGGCTGAGTGTACAGTCGGCAGAGGCGCGCGCCGGGGTGATCGCCGCGTGCCTGCTAAGCCTGGTGGCGCTGGCCTTTGCGCAGCTGTACCTGAGCCGGCAGACCCACCGCACCTTCAACCTGCCACTGTTGGGGGCGACCGCCCTGATGGTGATTCTGGGCGCGCACCTGCTGTCGGTGCTGGCGAGATCGCACCGCGAGCTTGCGCTGGCAGAGGGGGATCCGTTTGCCTCTGTGCACACGCTGTGGCACATCCGTGAGCTGGCTTACGCGACTGATCTTGAGGAAGGGCGCTACTTCCTGGATCGCGCTCACGGGGGCCTGGCTGAAAAGACCTTCGGCCAGAAAGCTGCGACCCTGGCCGGCACGCCTGCCGGTCTCACGACGGATCAGTTGGCGGCTGCGCTGCGTGAAGGACATTCCTTGGAGGGCTTCACGGGCCTGCTTGCCGCAGAGATTGACCGAAAGCAGTTCTCGGACGAACGGGACATGCTGGTCAAAGCGCTGCCTCTGTGGGAGCGGTATGTGTCTTTGGACACCCGGGCTCGCCACCCGCCGGGTGCGACGCCGCGTGAGCAGGCACTTCAACTTTACGCGGGGCGAGGGCCGGGCCAGGCGCAAGAGGCGCTGCTGCAGTTCGACGAAACGATCGCGGCTGCTTCGGCAATGAGCCAGGCGGAGTTCGATGACGGCATGGCGCGGGGCCTTGCCGCGATTCGGGGAACGGAGTTCGAAACGGGTGCGGCAGTGGCAGCCATCGCGGCGCTGGTTGCGATGGGCTTCGCGCCGCGCCTCAGGGAATATCGCTGATTTCTTTGTCCGCAGAACAAATGTGTGTCTTGTAACGTAAGGCGTAGGGTGTGTTCAAGGAGAGTGCATAGTGGGTCGGGCAGGCAATCTGGTCAAAGGCTTTTTCGGCTTGTTTCTTTCCAAAGCGGAGCGGCGCAATCCGGAGGCGTTGCTGGAGGTGGAACAGGAAAACCTGCGTAAGCAGGTGGGCAAGTTCAATGTCGGCCTGGCCTCGCACGCGGGACTGGTGGAACGATTGATCGGTCAGGTGCGCAAGCTGGAGTCTGACGAGACCGAGCTGCGCGCGAAGGTGGGCGCCAATCTGAAGTTGAACCGGCGCGATGTAGCCGGCCAGTATGCCCTGCGGCTGAAAACGGTGGAACGTGAGCTGGAGGAGAACCGGAAGCAGCTCGACCAGTCCGAGGTCACGTACAAGGAGCTGGTGCGGGCGCGCGATGTGGCGGTATCCATTACACGCTCTAAGATCGAAGCGCTGAAGTCCGGCATCAGCGACATGAAGATGAAGCGGGCGATGGCGGAGATCACGGAGATGGCGTCCGGCATGGTCACCAACATCGGAGGGTCGGGGGATAACCTAAACCGTCTGGAGTCGATGATTGCGGAGGAGCGCTACCGCGCCGCCGGTCGTGTCCGGGTCGCCGTGGATAGTCTGGATCTGCAGGATGTGCACCTGAAGGAAGCCGAGCAGAAGACCCTGGGAGAGGATGCACTGGCTGAGTTCGAGGCCAAACAGCCTCCGCTGCAGATTGGCAACTCCGGCTACAGCGGGGCGATGCCCAGACAGGGAACCAGCGCGGGCGAGGTGCAGCGGAGCACCCAGGCGGGCAAGCCCGATGCCCTTGATGTGTGGCGCCCTTAGCTCAGGACTGCAGAGACTTAGTACGTATTTTCATGCACATAGCGGTTCAGTGGCCGTCGATGGGGTACTTACGGCATTTTTACAAGTCACTCGTGTCTAATATTGTGTTGGGCATGGAGACACAAGGCCCCGCTACGAGGGCCGATTCAGCATGAACGTATCGAATATTCTTCTTGGGAAGCCACTGGCAACCAGTGATGCCCAGCATGAGCACATTGGCGTGGCATCGGGCATCCCGATCTTTGGCCTGGATGGGCTTACGAGCGCTGCGTACGGGCCAGAGCAGGCGATGTCGCTGTTGATTCCGCTCGGTTTGATCGGGGTGCAGCAGCATCTGATTCCGATCTTTGCGGCCATTCTGGTGTTGCTGACGATCCTGTACTTCAGCTACCGGCAGACGATCGAGGCCTACCCGAACGGTGGTGGATCGTTCACGGTTGCGAGTGAAAACCTGGGCGACAACGCGGGCCTGCTAGCTGCAGCTGCCCTGATGATTGACTACATTCTGACGGCGGCTGTCGGGATCTCTGCCGGTGTTACGGCGCTGGTGAGCGCGGTGCCGTCGCTGCACCCGCATCAACTGGCCCTTTGCCTGCTGATTCTTGTGGTCATCGTGACCGTGAATCTGCGCGGCGTGAAAGAGTCCGGCTTTGTGTTCATGCTGCCGACGTTTCTTTTTGTCGGTACGCTGCTCGCCACGGTCATTGTGGGCATTGTCCACTCGGTTGCGACGCATGGCCATCCCATTCCTGTCGCGGCGCCTCCACCGGCCCTGCCGGCCACGATGAAGTATCTGACGATATGGCTTCTGCTGAAGGCCTTTGCCAGCGGGTGCGCGGCGATGACCGGTGTGGAAGCGGTGTCGAATGGAGTGACTGCTTTCAAGGAGCCGCGATCGAAGAAGGCGAATCAGGCGCTCACGGTCATTATTGCGATCTTGATCGTGCTGCTTGCGGGCCTTTCTTATGTTGCGAAGTCCTATGGCGTGACGGCCATGGACTCGAACGATCCTGCCTATCAGAGTGTGTTGTCGATCCAGGTGGCAGCCGTTTTTGGTCGCGGCTGGTTTTACTACTTCACCATGGCGAGCGTACTGGCGGCGTTGAGCTTCAGTGCGAACACCGCCTTTGCGGACTTTCCGCGTATGGCGCGTGCGATTGCCCAGAAGGATTACATGCCGCATGTCTTTTTGCTGCGTGGACGCCGTCTGCTGTTTTCGCATGGCATTTACGCGCTCACAGGCTTTACGGCGCTGCTGCTTATCCTGTTCGACGGTGTGACCGATAAGCTGATTCCGCTGTACGCGATCGGCGCCTTCCTTGCCTTTACACTCAGCCAGGCCGGGATGGTGAAGCACTGGATCAAGTGCAAGGACGAGAAGCACAGGGGCATCAAGCTTGCTCTTAACGGGCTCGGTGCCGTGGCAACCGGGATCACCCTGGTTGTGGTGCTAGTCGCGAAGTTCACTTCCGGCGCGTGGATCACGGCGATCCTGGTACCGATGATCATTGCCGTGATGTACGGCATCAAGCGCCACTACACGCGAGTGAAGATCGAGACAGCCGATCCGTCGCCGCTGCGGCTTACGGGTCTGGAACAGCCTATCGTGGTCATTCCCGTGGCGCGATGGGACAAGATCAGTGAAAAAGCTGTTCGTTTTGGCCTGCTGATGAGCCAGGAGGTCAAGGTCGTGAACGTGCAGAGTGATACGGAGACCGGCTTTGACGACATCTGGGAAGAGATGGTGATGCAGCCCATACGCGAGCACGGGATCACGCCGCCGGAGCTGGTCTTTGTCCAAAGCACCTACCGCACCATCGTGTCACCGTTGATGGATTACATCCTCAAGCTGGAGGACGATAATCCTGGCCGCAAGGTCGCGGTCCTGCTGCCGGAACTGGTGGTACGTCACTGGTGGGAGAACTTCCTGCACAACCAGCGCATTCAGGTTTTGAAGCTGCTGCTGTTGGTGAAGGGCAATCAGAGAATCGTGGTCGTCAATATTCCCTGGTACCTGTAGGGACTTCGCATGTTCAGTGAAGATTGTTCCGCCACCGCAGAGCCTTTAGAGAAGGGCTCTGCAGTGGCGGGCCATTTGGCTTTCTTCCTCTGCGGGCAGGACCTTCACCTGTTGGTCCCCAGTCATACCGAAGATCTGCAGGCGATCGAGGACCCCGGAACGAATGGGCTGACTGTGTTCCCCGATGCCACCGGTGAAGACCAGCAGGTCGAGCCCACGTAGCGCGGTGATGTAGCCGGCGACCGTCATCGCGATGGCGTCGCAGAAGATGTCGATGGCCAGAGAGGATGCCTGATCGTTGGCGTCTGCTTTGCGCTGCAGCTCGCGCATGTCACTCTCGCCGCCTGAGATCCCGGTCAACCCACAGTCGTGGTTGACGAGCTGCTCCAGGCTGTCGACGTCGAGTCCTGAGCGAAGCATATAAAGCAAGACACCCGGATCGAGGTCGCCTGTTCGCGTCGCCATGGGAAGGCCGCCCGTGGGGCTCATGCCCATGGAGGTGTCGATGGACTTGCCTCCCTGCACGGCGGTGACGCTGCAGCCGCTGCCGAGATGCGCGATGACCAGCCTGGCCGGCAGATCTGTCTCCAGGCGATGCACGACAGATTCACAGGACAGGCCGTGAAAGCCATAGCGCTGCACACCCTGCTGAGCATACCGTTCGGGTATCGCCAGACGAGTTGCCTTTGGTGGCATGGTGCGATGGAAGGCTGTATCGAAGCAGGCGATGTGCGTTGCGTTAGGAAACAGCTGTTGCGCCTGGCGAATGGATTCGAGCGCTGCCGGGATGTGAAGCGGGGCGAAGTGAATCGAAGCCGCGAGTGTGTTGAGGACATCCGGTGTAATCCTGGTGTGCTCCCGCAGGTGAGGTCCACCGTGCACGACGCGGTGACCCACGGCCACCGGACGCCTCGGCAGATGCTCAAGAAGCACCTGGACGAGTCGGTCCAGTGCCTGCGTTTGTGTCTCGAGGGTATGGTCTTCCTGTATGAGCACGTTGGCCTGTGGTCCCTTGAGGCTCAAGGAGCCACCAGGTCGGCCCAGGGCGTCGGCTGATCCGACGTAGAGGGGTTCGTCTTTCCCTGCTGCTGCGGAGAAGACGGCGAGCTTCAACGAAGACGAGCCGCTGTTGAGCACGAGAATGATGTCGTCTGTACTCATCGTGTACCAGGCCAGGTCCAGTTGGTGATCTCGGGCGTGTCCACCCCTTCGCTATAGACATAGCGGAGGTTGGTGGCGATCTGATCGCGCAGCCACTCAGTCAAGTGGGCTTGCGTTTTCTGCAGCTTCGGCACCCGCTCAATGACGTCCATGCAGAGATGAAAGCGATCGATGCCATTCAGGATGGCCAGCTCGAGAGGCGTGTCAATGTTGCCCTTCTCTCGATAGCCATGGACGTGAAGGTTTTCGTGATTGGCACGCTTGTAGGTGAGCTTGTGGATGAGCGCGGGATAGCTATGGAAGTTGAAGATGACGGGTTTGTCGGCGGTGAACAGGGAATCAAAGTCGGCATCCTTCAAGCCATGAGGATGATCGGTGTCCGGCATCATGCGGAAAAGATCCACGACATTGACGAAGCGAATTCTAAGATCGGGCAGCTTCTCGCGCAGAATGGCAGTAGCAGCTACTGCTTCCATCGTGGGGATATCGCCCGCGCACGCCATCACAACATCCGGTTCTGCGCCCTGATCGGTACTGGCCCAATCCCAGATGCCGATGCCTTTGGTGCAATGAGCGACCGCCGCCTCCATATCGAGATAGGCCAGATGCGGTTGCTTATCGGAGACGATGACATTGATGTAGTCACGGGAGCGGAGACAGTGATCCGTGACACTGAGCAGGCAATTGGCATCGGGCGGAAGGTAGATGCGCGTAACGTCTGGGCTTTTGTTGACCACGATGTCGAGAAAGCCGGGGTCCTGATGCGAGAAGCCGTTGTGATCCTGACGCCAGACGAGGGATGAGATGAGCAGGTTGACCGATGGCACAGGAGCGCGCCACCGGAGCTCCTTTTTGGCCTTCTCCAGCCACTTGGCATGTTGATTGAACATGGAGTCGATGATGTGGATGAAGGCTTCATAGGAGTTCAACAAGCCGTGCCGGCCCGTGAGCACGTAGCCTTCAAACCAGCCCTCGAGCGTGTGCTCGCTGAGCATTTCCATGACCCTGCCGTCGGTGGAGATCTCGGTGCCGTCAGCGTCCTCGGGCTTGATGTCTTCCATCCAGGTTTTGTCGGAGGCGGCATAGATGGCTTCGAGCTTGTTCGACGCCGTCTCATCCGGGCCGAAGACGCGGAAGTTGGTCATGTTGCGCTTCATGACGTCGCGAAGAAAGATCGCAGCGGTACCGGTCGGTGAGGCATAGGTGGTTGCTGGAGATGCCACCGGGACGGCGTAGTCCTGAAACCGCGGTAGATCGAGAGGCTTGGTCAGCGTGCCGCCATTGGCGTGAGGATTGGCTGTGATGCGCCGCGAACCCTCCGGCGCCATTGCCTGCAGCTCTGGGAAAAGTGTTCCGTGTTTGTCGAAGAGCTCTTCCGGCTTGTAGCTGCGTAACCAGCTCTCTACAAGGCGAAGGCTGGACTCATCGGTGACCGGATCCAGGATCGGCACCTGGTGCGCTCGCCAGAAGTCCTCGACTTTATGGCCGTGCACCTCCTTGGGACCGGTCCATCCTTTCGGCGAGCGTAGAACGATCATGGGCCAACGTGGGCGATCAGCTTTCCCGGTGGAGCGCGCCTCCTGCTGAATGGCGCGGATCTCCAAAATGCAGCGTTCCATGACCGAGGCCATCTGCTGATGCATCACGGCAGGGTCGTGACCTTCCACGAAGTAGGGTGTGTACCCGTAGCCGCGGAAGAGATTCTCCAGCTCCTCGTGGGAGATGCGCGCCAGGATGGTTGGATTGGCGATCTTGTAGCCATTCAGATGAAGGATGGGGAGCACGGCCCCATCGCGAATGGGGTTGAGGAACTTGTTGCCGTGCCAAGAGGTCGCCAGGGGCCCGGTCTCTGCTTCACCGTCTCCGACGACTACCGTGACGATGAGATCAGGGTTATCGAATGCTGCGCCGTACCCGTGGGAGAGGCTGTATCCAAGCTCTCCGCCCTCGTGAATAGAGCCAGGGGTCTCTGGAGTACAGTGACTGCCCAATTTGCCCGGAAATGAAAACATCTGAAACAGGCGAAGCATGCCCGCTTCATCGCGGCTGCGATCGGGGTAGATCTCCGAGTAGAAGCCCTCGAGGTAGCCGTTGGAGAGCGTGGCGGGCGCGCCATGTCCGGGCCCAGCGACGTATAGGACGTTGAGATCGTACTTGCGGATCAGTCGATTCAGGTGCACCCAAGCGAAGGATTGACCGGGGTCAGTGCCCCAGTGCCCGAGCAGACGTCGCTTGATGTGATCGGCACGCAGGGGCTCCCGTAGAAGAGGGTTTGCGCGCAGGTAGATCATTCCTGCTGAAAGGTAGTTGCATGCTCGCCAATACGCGTCCATCTTCCTCAACTCTTCAGTTGCGAGGACGAGCTGTTCTGCTTCAACGACGTTCATTGGGACTCCATGCCGGGTAGGGCAACGCTCTTCTGCTGCCTGTAGGGTAGAGCGGCTTGGGCCGGGAGAGTGAGAAATCGACCGTCGGGGACGCAGCATGTTGCACAGAGACCTCCGACAGATACACGCACATGGCGGAGAGCTGGGTAGGTAGACCTGGGAGAGCTTGAAAATGTGCTGGCCGGCACTTGACGCCGCGGTCAGGTTTCCGTACTCTAAAGAAGTTGTGACGGAGTGATGCGGCGTTAAGCCGGTTGACGCGAACGGAAAGAAAGCGTACATTCAGGAAGTCGCAACCGGGTGAGGCATAAGAGCTGAACTCGCAGTCCAAGCGCCTGTAGGGCTATGAAGAGCGAAACGCTCCGAGCCAAATCAAGCCCAAGCTACTGATAGACTAGGCAAGTCTCTCTTATAGAGAACAGCCGACATTTCGAGGATACAAGAGGCACTAGCTTCTTGTCCTTGATCCAAAGCAGACGGCATATGCCTGATCTGATGAGGATCTTTGACAACATGATTGAACGTGCCATTCGTGAGAGGCAAGGCCTTTTGGCTTAGCCAATTCTCACAAGTTATACCCTCCACTCCATCGAGTGAGTGGGGGCGCTTTGATGTT
>CAXTVC010000034.1:28849-33229 GCA_964247615.1 uncultured Acidobacteriaceae bacterium | reverse complement strand
GTCATGCCACCGCCGGACATGTCGCCGGAGTGCGAGTATTCGAGCACGAAGCTGTGGGGCTCCGTGTCGTTCATCGTGACTTCGAGGTGAGCGGGCCGTGTGCCGTTCATTACCGGGGGCGCTGTCGCGTTGGCCCCGGTGCCGACCTTGAAGTTGCCCATGTCGAGGTGCCCTTCGCCGCTGAGGGTGCCTTCGCCGAGTACCTTGCCATCCAGCAGCAGGCGATAGCTCTCCTTGGGCGAATAGGGGAAGACGTCGCCTGGTGCCACGACGAGGTTGTACTTGCCGGCGGCGGGTGCGCGGAACGAGCCTGACCAGCGAACCGAGTAGTCATGCGACTTAAGCTCCGGCACGGGCAGCAGGTTATCCCAGTCGTTCTGGATATTGGCCTCCTGCTTTGTGGCCACGGGCAGGCCGGTGAAATCCGGCGTGGGGAAATACTCTGTCTTCAGGCCATTGCCGAAGGCGGTTCGCGGCACCGGCACGTTGAACCCATCGGCGAGGTTCGATCCCTGCGCATAGCGGACGGGGATGCCCGCAAACTGCTGCTTGATGCCATCCAGCGGCGTAACCGGGCGCAGCGGCTGGCCGTTGTAATTGCCTTCGAGCGAGACCAGCAGGTCAGCCGTGGGACCCACCACGGCTATGGATTGCACGCTGGGCTTTAAAGGAAGGATGCCGGTGTTCTTCAGCAGAACCATGGACTCCTCGGCCGCGTGCAGGGCTGCTGCACGATGCGCGTCGGAGGCGATCTCACTGGCTGGCACACTCCGCAGCGGCGCTGTGCCGACCGGGTCAAACATGCCGAGCTGCATGCGCGCGGTGAACAGCCGTTCGGCGGCGCGCGTTACGTAATCCTCTGTCACCAGGCCTGCCTGCACGGCCTTGCCGAGGGTATTGAAGCCCGGCGACCAGATGCTGCAGGAAAGGTCCGTGCCGGCTTTTACCGAGATGGCAGCTGCATGCATGATGTCCGGTGCGTCATGGTGGCCGGCGGTCACGTCCATGATGGCCGCGCAATCGGAGACGACGAAGCCCTTGAAACCCCACGCGTCGCGCAGATGATCCTTCAGCAGCATGGTGTTGGCGCAGGCCGACTTGTCGTCGATCGCGTTGTAGGCGCACATGACCGACTTCACCCCGCCATCAACGACGGTTTTGCGGAACGCGGGCAGATACGTCTCTTCCAGGTCGCGGCTGTTCACGACGGCGTCAAAGGTATGCCGCTGCGACTCCGGCCCGGAGTGCACGGCGAAGTGCTTGCTTGTGGCAACAGCGATGGGGTGCTCCGGGTCAGGCCCCTGCACACCTTGAATGAAGGCGGTGCCCATGGTGCCGGTGAGGAAGGGGTCCTCGCCGTAGGTCTCCTGGCCGCGGCCCCAGCGGGGGTCGCGGAAGATGTTGATGTTAGGCGACCAGAAGGTCAGGCCGTAGAAGATGCGATGGTTGTTCTCGCGCTGGGCTTCATCGAACTTCGCGCGGCCTTCGGTGGAGACCACATCGCCCATGCCGTGCACGATCTTCGGGTCCCAGGTGGCGGCCATGCCGATGGCCTGCGGAAAGACCGTGGCGTACCCGGCACGCGCGACGCCATGCAGCGCCTCGCTCCAGGTCTGGTAGCTGGGGACGCCGAGGCGCGGGATCGCCACCGCCCAGTCTTCAAGTTGCGAGGCTTTTTCTTCCAGCGTCATGCGGCCAACCAGGTCGTGTGCGCGCTCGGCTGCGGGGAGGCCCGGATCCATGTAGGCGGGATGATCGTTCGCGGGCGCCTGCGCCCCGGCTACGGTCGAGGCGAGGCAGAGGGCGGCACAGGAGGCAAAAAGGGGACGCTTCATCGACGGGCAGCTCCAGATAGTTTGGCTGCCATATAAGAACGGAAAGGCACCACAAATGGCAAGGGCGTGGAGCGAATACCAGCCTCCACGCCCTCCGCCAGCCCAATTTCTTCCGAGACTCGAAAGAAAGGCCCCGTTAGAACTGGAACCGCAGGGACATCTGGATCTGCCGCGGCGAACCGATGGTGTGCCGCGTCACGCCCAGGCCGCCCGGGGCCTGCGTGTAAAGGCTGTACGGGTCGGTGCTGAGCGCCGGCGCGTTGTTGTAGCCCTCGTTCTGCGAGACGTTGTCGGTGGGGATGTCAAAGCTGCTCGTGTTGCTGACGTTGAAGACGTCCAGCGTGTAGCGCAGGGCGTAGCGGTCATGCAGCTGCACCGATTTGACCAGCGAGGCGTCCAGCCGGCGCTGCCAGGTCTGCCGGAAGATGTTGCGCTGGCCGGAGGTGAAGTTCGTTTCAAAGACGTCACCCTGTGGCACGCCCATATCGCCCGGCGCGATCAGCGGGATGGTGAAGCATGACGACTTCAGCGCGGCGCCTGCTCCTGTTGCCGGGTTGTAGAAGGCGCCGTTGTCGCCGGTCTTCGCGCTCTTGGGCGTGCAGCCCGGGGCCAGCGGCACGATCGGGTTGGTGATGCCGTTGAAGGTGGAATAGAAGATGCTGCCGACCGCGCCGGAGTAGTCGATCACGCTGTAGGGCTGGCCGCTTTGGAAGACACCCAGGCCGTTGAGGCTCCAATGATTGGCCAGCTTGCCAGCCAGCGAGCCCTCGCTGAAGGTGTTGGGCAACGTGTAGCTGAAAGTGAAGTTCATGACGTGGGTGCGGTCGAAGTCGGCCGAGCCGTAGCCGCTGCGCAGCACGCGGGGGTTGTTGCCGTTGTAGAAGAGGCCCAGTGCGCTCTGCTCGTCCGTGGTGTGAGAGAAGGTGTAGGAGACGCCGGCCTGAATGCCGTGGCTCATGCGTTTTTCCACGTGCGCCTGCAGCGCGTGATACGCCGAGATGCCCGCCGCCGTGTAGCTCTCCGACTCTGACGAATAGCCGATGTAGGGCACACGCAAATCGACGTTGCCGCCCTCGTAGTTCTGCTGCATTTGCCCGTACTGGCAGTTGCCGCCGTTGGGCTGGTTCACGCAGATTGGCGCAAAGGTGTTGGGGTCAAGCACGGTGTAGCCGTAGCTGAAGGACTGGGCATTCGGCCCGCCGGCCAGCGTCTGCGAGGTCGGTGTGGCGATCTGCGCCTGGTTGATGGGCAGCGGAATGACCTGGTGACGGCCCAGGTTGCCCACATAGCCGAGCTCCACCAGGAGGTCGGCGCGCGGCTGCCACTGCAGGTCCAGCGTGAAGTTGATGCTGTACGGCAGCTTGTTGGTGGGGTTGTAGGCACCGAGCGTGTAGGGCTGTGCGCCCCCGATGATCGACGCGGCGTTAGGCAGATAGTTGGCGAGGTCGGCGGCGCTTGGATTGACGGGTGCGGCACCCAGTGTTGGTCCCCAGGGCGTCGCCAGGGAATAGGCGCTCGTATCCGGACCGTAGGGCGTGTTGCCACAGATCGGGATGTAGAAGTCGTAAAGGTAACTGGTGTTGCCATACGGCGAGGCGCTGTACGGGCAGTGCTGCTGCGTGACAAAAGGCGGTGTCTGGCTTACGCCGAAGGGCCCGCCGGAGACCTCACCGGCTGCATAGCCTGGCGACAAATAGGTGTAGAGTTCACCGCGGTCGTAGTACAGGCCCGACCCGAAGCGGATGACGACCTTGCCGTCATCCCAGGGTGGAAGCCACGCCGCACCGACGCGTGGACCGAAGCCCCACTGGCGTCCGGTAAGGGTGGTGTCGCTGACGCCCTTGCTGCCGCTGACGTTGTTACCCGCGATCAGGAAGCCCGGGTTGACGATCGTGTCCGACGCGGCCGAGTACTGGTACTGCGATGGGTCGAAGTTGAAGATGCGGCCGTACTTCTCGGTGAGGCCGCCGTTCCAGTCCCAGCGCAGACCCGCGGTGAGCGTGAGATGCGGGGTGACCTGGAACTTGTCCTGGACATACAGGCCATCCTGATTGGCGCGGTAATAGCGGTTCGCGTCGCCCTGCAGGAAGGTCGACGCCACGAAGCCGTTGGTGCTGTAGGGCGTGATCCAGTTTTTGGAGAACGTCACGTAATCGGGTGTGGCTACGTTGCCCTTGCCGGTGCGCTCGTCGCGAATGTTGAGCTGTGTGTAGGCGAAGCTGCCACCGAAGGTCAGCGCGTGTTTGCCCACGCTCAGGATGGCGTTGGCGGAGGGCATGATGCGGTTCTGAAACACGCCGGTGTACGCGCTCTGCGAGGCCGCGCTTGGCCCGATGTTGAGCGCCTGTGAGCCCAGGCCGGCAGGAGTAGACGCGCCGAGGCCATCGACAATAGTGAAGCCTGAAAAGTACGACCCAAAGGCCGGCGACATGGACGCGATTGGCGTGCCTGCCTCTCCGGGCGACCACAGCTGATCGTTGGTGCTGTAGGCCTTTTCGCGGACAAAGCCGAGGGTCTCCGTCACGCTGAGATTGCGGCGCAGGGA
>CAXTVC010000034.1:0-28749 GCA_964247615.1 uncultured Acidobacteriaceae bacterium | reverse complement strand
AGCGTCTCCGGCGGCGGCGTGGGGATGGCGTTGCCGATGGCGAGGTACACCGACGACGCGCTCAGCTGCGTGCCACCAATGCCCGAGTTGCCCACGCCCGTGTTGTTGACCACGCGTGCCGAGGTGACCTGGCTGGTGCTCTTACCATTGAAGAGGTTGCTGCCATCGACACCGTTCAGCAGAAACGCATTGCTGGTATCGCGCTGCCCGTTGGCCCAGATGGGCGCATTGCCCAGGCCGGAGTTCACGCCAGTCCCGCCTGGAAGCTCCGCATTGACGCCGGGGGAGAGGATCGCGAGCCCGGTGAAGCTGCCGGTGGGCAGGGGAATCGACTGGATCTGTGCGCGATCGAGCACGTAGCCGTTGGTGGTGTCAGCCGCGTTGAGCAGTGGGTCGGCCTCGACAGTCACGGAGGTCGATACAGAGCCCACCTGCAGCGTGGCGGGCAGGGTCACTGTGCGATCGGCCTGGATCGTAATGCTGGGCACCTGCTGCGTGCTGTAGCCCTCGCGCGCGAAGCTGACCGCGTAGG
This sequence comes from uncultured Acidobacteriaceae bacterium, assembly GCA_964247615.1. Classification (GTDB taxonomy): domain Bacteria; phylum Acidobacteriota; class Terriglobia; order Terriglobales; family Acidobacteriaceae; genus Granulicella. Next base: position 28,217 of record CAXTVC010000034.1, on the reverse strand, counting down.
TGCCGATGGGCAGGTTGACGAGCGAGTACTGCCCGCTGCCGCTTGAGACCACGCTGCGGGTGAGCTTGGTCCCCTGGTCCACAACCGTCACGGTCACATTGGGAACGGCCGCGCCGCTGGCGTCGACCACCGTTCCGGTAATGCCGCCCAGAGTCTGTTGCGCCTTCGCGGGGGCAACCGCGGCCAGCAGCAGAGGACCTGCCGCACACACCGCGGCCAATGCATTGCGAGTCTTCAAACGCACCATGGCAAAAAACCTCCCTCAACAAGAAAGCTCCGCAAGCCACGACGCACGGCAAAAGGCGCTCGCAAATGCGGCTGTGCTCACGCTGCCCAGTGCCATGAAGGCGCTGCTCAGCGATGAAATTTCAGCAAAAAGGGTGAACACCTCTGACACTAGCAGGCGATGGGTGCCGAGGCAACGGGATTCGGTGGCGCTCGGGGCAGTAAGCCGCTGCTCTATACTCACGGCATTCGCACATGCCCCAAACAGCAACCAAACAAGGCCGGCCCGTCAGCCTGAAGATGCTCGCCGAGCACCTCGACCTGAGCCCTGCCACGGTCTCGTTTGTGCTTAACAATGCACCCAATCGGTCGATCCCCGAGGCGACGCGTGAGCGCATTCGCGCAGCTGCCCGTGAGTTCGACTACCAGCCCTCCATGGTGGCGCGCCTGCTGCAGGGCAAGCGGTCGCAGACCATCGGGATCCTGCTCCCGGAGCTAGGCGAGGGGTACCACTCGCAGGTGCTCGCCGGGGCCGCAGACGTCTTTATGCGTGAGGGCTACTTCTTCTTCACCGCGCACCACCGTCATCGCAAGGACCTTGTGGACGGCTATCCGCGCCTGCTACAGCAGCGTGGTGTGGAGGGCATCCTAGCCATTGATTCGCATATCGAAGGCGCGCCATCCAGCCCCACGGTCACCGTTGCCGGCCACACGTCCATCTCCGGGGTCACGAACATCGTGCTGGACCACGACCGTGCCGCGGAGCTGGCGCTGGGGCACCTGGTGCGCAATGGGCATAAGAAGCTGGTGTTCATGCGCGGGCCGGACCTCAGCTCCGACTCGGCCAGCCGCTGGCGCGCCTTGGTGCGCATGGCGCGGCTGCTGAAGCTGCCCATGCCGGATAGCCACATTTTGCGGCTAGAGTCCCTGAACACTCCTGAGCTCGGCTACCCCGGCGTGCAGGGTATGCTGATGAGCCATCGCGACTTCAGCGCCGTCGTTTGCTTCAACGATATCTCGGCGATTGGGGCCATTCGCGCACTGCACGATGGTGGCCTGAAGGTGCCCAGTGACGTCAGCGTGATCGGCTTCGACGATCTTACGGTGGCATCGTATTTCGTTCCCAGCCTGACCACGATTCGCCAGCCGCTGGGCGAGATGGGCGCCACCGCCGCGACGTTGCTGTTACGGAAGATCCGGGGGGAACATACCGAGAGCGTCATCAAGATCGAGCCTCAGCTCATCGTGCGTGAGTCGTCCGCACGGCACGTTGCCGTTCCCGCTGCGCGTACGCCGACGACCGGGAGGCCGACCCGTTCGCGGAAGGCGACACCCACCGCGCCTGCGGAAAAAGACTGAAGCCGCGTCCCCCGGCATTCACTGCTCGCCAGACCTCCCTATGGCGTGGCAGGATGTTTGCCGAAGACAAATCGGCACGTAAGGATCGCGGAATGTCCAGAAGCGCACGTACACAGCGAACAACACAGCCCCGGCGTCCCCTTAGTAGCCGGCCCCTTTTCCTTCTGGGCCTTTTTGCGCCGGCAGCCGTCTGCCTGGGTTTGAGTGCGCAGGCACCCCACCCGCTGACTCCCGAACAGAAGCAGCATATCGACGAGATCGTCGGCAAGATGACGCTTGAGGAGAAGCTGGATTACATCGGCGGGACAGGCTTTGCCGTGCGCGCGATGCCGGCTTTGCATCTACCCGCGCTTGAGATGTCGGACGGCCCGTATGGCGTGCGCTCCAACGCCGGCCTGCCCTCCACGACCTACGCCGAAGGCATCGGCCTGGCTGCCAGCTGGGATCGTACGCTTGCCGAAAATATCGGTGCAGGTATTGGCCGCGACGCGCGTGCACGTGGCGTGCACTACATGCTCGGTCCGGGCACCAACATCTACCGCTCGCCCCGCAATGGGCGCAACTTTGAGTATTTTGGCGAAGACCCGTACCTCTCCGGCGAGATGGACACGGGCTACATCACCGGCATGCAAAAGCAGGGTGTCAGTGCGACGGTGAAGCACTACGCCGGCAATAACTCCGAATATCTCCGTCATGATTCGGACTCGATCATCGACGAGCGCACGATGCATGAGATCTACCTGGTGCCGTTTGAGGCCGCGGTCAAAAAGGGTCACGTCGGCGCGGTCATGGACAGCTATAACCTCATCAACGGGGAGCACGCCACCCAGAACAGCACCCTGAACACGGAGATCATGCGCCATGACTGGCACTTCCCTGGCACGCTGATGTCTGATTGGGATGCCACGTATGACGCGGTCGGCGCGGCCAACGGCGGGCTCGATATCGAGATGCCCACCGGCAAGTTCATGAACCGCGCCAACCTGATGCCTGCCATCCAGTCCGGGAAGGTGACGCAGGCCACGATTGACGAGAAGATCCGCCACATCCTCACCACCGCCGAGATGTTCGGCTGGCTCGACCGCCCGCAACGTGACCCGGGCATATCGCTGTTCGATGCCCAAAGCAATGCCACGGCACTCAAGGCCGCTCGGGAATCCGTCACCCTGCTGAAGAACTCGGGCATTCTCCCGCTCAGCAAGGAGGGGACCCACACGGTCCTCGTCGTCGGACCTAATGCCTATCCCGGCACGCCGGTCGGTGGTGGCAGTGCGGGCGTTGTGCCGTTCCACCTGGTCAGCCTGCTGGAAGGCATTTCGATGGTCGCGCCGCACGTGAACGTGCTGTATGACATGGGCGTGCCGACGCTGAATGAACTTGCAGGACACACCGAGTTCACCACGGCCGAAAGCGACGGCAAGCCAGGGCTGACCGAGGAGATCTTCGGCAACCAGGACCTGAGTGGAACTGCCCAGAAACAGACCAACCCGAAGCACATCAACTCCGCCGGGATCGGGTGGGACGCGATCTCGGGCAGCCTGGATGACCTGATGGCCATCTTTGAGAAGCCACCCGCTTCGGTCTCTCATCGCTACACGGGCTACTTCAACGCGGCGGCGGCAGGCGATTACCTGGTCGCCATGGCTGGTGGCGGCGAGGGCAATGGGGAGCGGGTCACCATTGACGGGAAACCCGTCATAGACAACTGGAAGTATGTGCGTGCGTTTGAGTCGCACCTCACGATGCCCCTAACGGCAGGCATGCATAAGGTTGTCGTCGAGTCGTGGCAGAAGGGGCTGATCGGCGGTCGGCTGCGCTTCGCCATGGTGCCTGCGGACAGCGTGGTCTCCCCTCGGGCCAAGGAGATGGCCGCGAAGGCCGATGCCGTCATTGTCGCCGGAGGCTTCTACAACAATCGTGACGTCAACACCGAGAGCGAAGGTGGTGATCGCACCTTCGACCTGCCCTATGGCCAGGACGCCCTGATCAGCGCCATGACGACCGCCAACCCGAAAACTGTCGTCGCAGTCACCTCCGGCGGGGCCGTGGATGCCGCGCCGTGGATCGAAGGCACCGCTGCCCTGGTTGAGGGCTGGTATGGCGGCCAGGCTGGCGGCCAGGCGCTCGCCGAGGTCCTCTTCGGCGACGTGAATCCCGCGGGTCACCTGCCCATCACCTGGGAGCGCCGTGCGGAGGACAACCCCACCTTTGCGAATTACTACCCGCAGGATGGGGGCATCAAGGTGACCTACAAGGAGGGCATCTTTGTCGGCTATCGCGGCTACGAGAAGAACAACACCAAGCCGCTGTTCCCCTTTGGCTTCGGGCTCTCGTACACGTCGTTCCAGTTTGCCAATCTGAAGGTCACCCCGCCCTCCAGCAGTGCGTTCGCCTCTGTCGAGTTCGACGTGACAAATACAGGGCAGCGTCCAGGTGCCGACGTGGCCCAGGTGTATATCTCCGAGCCGGGCGCCAAAGAGGCCCGTCCCGCGCACGAGCTCAAGGGGTTCCAACGTGTTTCCCTGGTCGCCGGGGAAACCCTGCACGTCGTTGTGCCTCTCGATGCGCGCGCCTTTGCCTGGTACAACCCCCAGCTTCACCACTGGACGATCGACCCCGGCCGCTTCACGATTTCGGTTGGGGACTCGGTCGCTGCTCTCCCGTTGACCGGCACGGTGGAGATCAGCCCCGCGAGCGCTAAAACGGCTCCACTGGAGCGCTGACCTGCAGTCAGTCGGGCACCTCGATTTCGAAACGTCGAGGTGCCCGACGGCCGTAAGCAATCATGCCTTTGGGGAACACTGTGGGTTACCAGAGTTTTCTGCCCAAGTGACGCGAGAGCTTGAAATGTCTGCATCCTACCCTCTACGCTGACGCCGAGACTGCATAGCTTTGGTAACAAGCTGGAAGAACTTTCGGAACTCCCGGACCTGAACGATCGTCGCAGTGCGTCATTGCGGACGGCCTTTGAACGGCGGCAGAAGGCGACGGTAGACGACAAACGCGGTCGGATCTTCATCGGGTGGAGGGTAGGGTGGGATGCTTTCGACACAGAGCACTTCCAGTTCCCATCCGTATCGCGTACTGACACGTATCTCTTACGTGCGTTGCAAACACTCTGCCGGGTTGGGTCCAGAAGGGATCGCAACCTGGTCCTGTGATTCCGCGTTCCAGGAGTAGCCGATGCAAGGCCAGTTACACAGTCCCAACTCGCCATTCTTCGTACAGCGTTCCCTTAATAGTGCCGCTACCCGCAAGCCCGAGAACTTTTACCTGCCGCGGGATGTCAGCAGCCGGTTCGGAGTTCGCCTGCGTGAGCTGCGCCGCGAACGGAATCTGACGCAACTCCGCATGGCTGTCGACTTCGGCATTGACCGCACCTTCATCTCCGACGTAGAACGTGGTCGAAAATCCATCTCGCTGCCCATGCTCGAGGTGCTGGCTCTGGGTCTGAAGCTGAGCCTGTCTGAGTTGCTCCGCGACATCTAAGCTTGAAGGGCCGAGGCCCCGCGACTGCCCGTACCAAGCTCGAGCGAACCGCCTTGGGGATAGAGATCGAGACTCGCTGGCCTGTGCGTGTCGGCTGTTGACGGAATTTTTTCGAACGACGTCGGTGAACGACGTCAAATCCTGATGCTGTAAGACCAAATGTGCGCTACGGCGCGAAAGATGGAGAGCGTATGAAGTCGCGGTTCCTTGCCTTGATGTGTGCCTTACTCGTTGTTCCTGCCGTTGCCGCCGTGGCATCGCCCAACAGCCCCGCTGTCCCTTCCGAGCCTGAGCAGTTCCAGGTGAAGGAAAAGACCGAGGTGCCGAATACGACCCTGCAGCCTGGAAGCTACTCGATTCGCATTCTGGATCACCTTCGTGACCGGGTGATCCTGCAGGTCTCTGGAAAGAACAATCATGTACAGGCGACCTTCCTTGCTGTCCCTGCTGCCACGATGGCGAGTGCGCCCGTCGGGCCCATTGCCTACAGCGCGGGACCAAAGGGTAAAGCGGCCATGAAGGGTTACGCCTTTCCCGGTGGCACAGCGGTGGAGTTTGTTTACCCCAAGAACGATGCGGTATCGATCGCCCAGGCGAATGGAACGCGCGTAATGGCCATCGACCCTGCTTCCGAGGGCCGGGTTCCCTCTCCCAAGCTGAACCAGAACGATATGCAGATGATTACGCTCTGGATGCTGGAGCCGGCGCGCGTCGGTCCGGCTGATGCGAAGCCGACGATCGCTGCCAGTCGTTACCAGGCTCCGCAGCCGGCCACGGAGGTCGCCCAGAACGAAGCAGCACCCGCGCCCGCGGCTCCGTCTGCGCCCGCTCCGTCTGCGCCCGCTCCGGCGGCAGACTCTGAAACCGCTGCCCCCGCCGTGCCGTCGCATGCCGTGGCCCGTCGCTCGCGTCCCGTCCAACTGGCGCAGAACGATGTTCCTCCAGCACCTGCCCCGGTGCGTACCCATGTCCGTCCGGCGGTGAAGGCGCTTCCCCATACGGCCAGCTTGCTGCCGCTGCTCTGGATGGGTGCTTTCGCTACCCTGTTCCTGGGTGCTTCGTTGAGCTTTCGCAGGATGGCCTTCCGGTTCTAAGCTCGGACCTATGCGCAGGAAGCTCGTACGCCTTGAAGTTGTTGCCTGGTGCACCGGTCTGCTTTGCCTGATTGCCCTGCTCGTGTTTCGTGTGCAGGCTGGTCAGGCGGAGCAGGCCGCTTCGCACGTGGGACAGCCATTTCTGACACAGCGTGGCCAAGAGTCCGCTTCCGGCAAGGAGAAGGCCCCCGAGGACCTCTCCACGTACACCGGCATCATTGGTCGTCTGGAGATCCCGGCGATTGGCCTCCGCGTTCCCATCCTGAACGACTATGACCCGAATTCCCTACGGCAAGGTGTGGGCCGGATGAAGGGGACGGCTGTGCCGGGTGGCTTGGGTAACTTTGTCGTTGCTGGTCATCGCGACACGTATTTCCGTCCGCTCCGGCGTATCAGCGTCGGGATGACAATGCACATCGTCAGCAAAGATGGAAACTACGACTATGTCGTGGATGCAACCAGCATTGTGCTTCCGGAGGACGTCGACGTTCTGGACATCGGGGACCGGCCTGAGATGACGCTCATCACCTGCTACCCCTTCGATTTTGTAGGTGCCGCCCCCAAGCGTTTCATCGTTCGCGGGCACCTGGTCTCTGTAGGCAGCTAGCTTAATGCTGGCGGCCGTGTCGTTGCCTGTCACTTCAAACACACATTGGCTAACGACGAAAAGGCTCTGCCTGCGCACCGGGTTCTTCACGAGAACCCGGAGCGGCAGAGCCCTTTTGTATCAGTACTAAGCGACAGAGGTGACAGTGGCAGGCGAAAGCTTCAGCTCGGCGAGCCTGAGACGCATCACGGACTGCAGCCGGTGCAGGACATTCATGGTGATACGTGGTGCGTCCTCTTCGGAGACGCGGGTGAGATGAAGCGTGCAGCCCTCACTCAAGCGCAACTGGATGCCGAACGAGGCCGTGTCCGGATCACATGTAAAGAACGTCTCGTGAAACCGTATGCCTTCAAACTCCAGCTCTGCCGAGGCAAAGTGGAGGTCACGGCAAGCAGTCCGCAGGACCTCCCAGCAGGCCTCGATCGAGTCCGCTGAGCGAAGAGCCAGGTAGAAGTCTTCCACGCAAATATTGCCGCGGATCGCGCTGCCCAGCGTCCGGATGCTGAGCGCCTCGCGGGCCACCGCGATGAACTCGGTGTACCCCAGGCGGCTGATGCCCAGCACAAGCAGGATCAGCAGCAACACCAGGAACGGCAGAGCTTTGTGACTGACCGTTGCCAGCACCGCAAGCGAGGCAAACGCGCAGCATGCACCGTACAGGATGAGCGCGGTATGGCGCGTGGAGAAGCCCATATCCAGCACCCGGTGGTGAATGTGACCGCGGTCGCCCTGAAATATAGGTACGTTGCGGAGAAAGCGTCTTCCAATCGCGAGGCCCACGTCCGTGAGCGGAAGCGCCAGCACCATCAACGGCACGGCGAGACCCAGTGTGCTCTGGGCATGCTGAGACCACACCAGGCTGAAGCAGCCCAGAAGGAAGCCGATGGTCAGGCTGCCGCAGTCGCCAAGAAACACCGTTGCCGGGGCAAAGTTATAGCGCAGAAAGGCGAGCAAAGCCCCGGCAAGGGGAGCCGTGACCAGCGCCAGGCCGAAGTGTCCGTACATCATGGCAATGCCCAACACGGTCAGCGTGGCGAGTAGACTCACGCCCGTGGCCAGACCATCCATGCCGTCGATCAGGTTTACCGCATTGGTGGAGCAGATGAGCCACGCAACGCTCAGGATGGCGCATACCATCGGCGACAGATGATGAATCTGCAAACGCACGCCGAGCGCCACCGCCAGTGATGCCGCAATGAGTTGGCCGAGCAACTTGTACGAGGGGCGCAGCTGCACGATGTCGTCCAGGAAGCCCACAAGAAACATGACGCCGGCCGCAGGCAAAACGCCCTTCAGAACCTGATCGTGCTGGATGTAGACACGACCGTCGTGCAGCCAGTACAGAAACCCGAACGCAAGAGCGCAGGACAGCACGATCGGCAGCCCGCCGACGCGCGGCACGGCGCGGGCATGCGCCTTTCGTCCCCCATCGGGTAAATCCACCATATTCCAATGCAGGAACAGGTCACGGCACACAGGAGTCAGCGCAAAACACAGCAGAAACGAGATAGTGCCCAAAGCTAGAAGAACGTACATGACGCCTCTCTTTGGCTTTCACAAATCAGTTAGGAAGCGGACGTACATGCTCCATGCGGGGTAGCTCTGCGTCCTCCCGGGTCTTGTGCCCGGTAAGAGGTGCAGCGCCAAGGATGTCGCCGATACGGTCGACACTTTGAGGCAGATCATAAAACGACAACAACGCTTGACGGGCACGCACGCCGGCTTCTGTCACCAAATGCCGGTTCGCTGCCAGATGATGTAAGAGCGCCGTCACACCGGCGACATCACCCACTTCGAAATGCCAGCCGCAGCCGTGCCGGCGGATGATCCGCGCCGGCGTTGCCGCCGCGGGTCCGATGAACAGCAGCGGCCTTTCCGCGGCAAGAATGCCGTACACCTTGCTGGGTACGACAGACCCGCATGCACTCTCCTGCTGCGTTACCAAGCCGATGTCGCCGGCGGCGAGGCCTTCGCTGAGCTTGTCGCGCGCCACAAACGGCCGCAGCTCGACGGAGTCAATTCCGTTGGCATCGCAGAACGCAGTCAAGGCCTCACGGCGTCCGCCGGTACCGACAAACAGGAAGCGGAAACGCTTTTCATCCCGCAACGCCTTGATGGTGCCGAGGATTGTCTCGAGGTCATGTGCCAGACCGAGATTGCCGGAGTAGAGCAGGACGAGCTCCTCCGCATCACCGGGCCGCGGCATCGGCGTGATGCTGGTGCTGTTCGCCCAGTGCTCGGCGACCATGATCTTCTCCGGCGGTACGCCCCGGCTGATCAGGCGGTCGCGCATGCACTCGCCCAGCACGATGATGCCCGTGGCACGACGGCGTGACCAGTCCGCAAGCGCGCCGGTGACGCGGTGCAGGAGGCTGCCCTTGCGAATATGGGCAAGATCCACCGCGATGTCCGGATACACGTCCTGCTCCCAGATGAAGTGGCGTGAGCCTCGCAGGATTTGAATGCACGTGCCCAGCAACGAAATCAATGGCGGCGTGGTCATCGAGACGACTACATCGGGTTTTGGCAAGGTGAGCCCGCGGACAAACGCGGTCGCATAAAAGGAGAGGTATGAGAAGACACGGCCCAGCTTGCCCCGCGTGAAGGGAGCAGCCTTGACGCGGTACACCGTGGCGTCGGGCGGCTGTGAACCGGCCGCCGTGGCATAGCCGCCGCTGTCCCCGCAAAGCACTTCAATTTGTTCGCCACGTGCCGCAAGGCCGACCACCAGATCGGTCAACTGCTGGCTGGTCGCGGACGAGTCAGGCCAGAAAAATTGATTAATGAACAGCATGCGCATCAACGCACCTCCACAGGCGCCGCCGTCTCTGCAGGACGGATCGTGCGCATCTTGACGAAGCGGGCCGGATTGCCCGCATAGATCTGAAAGTCAGGCACGCTGCCTGTAATGACAGAGCCAGCGGCCGCGATCGCATAGGAACCCAGCACGCTGCCGGGCGTGAGAACACTTTTCGCGCCGGCCCATGAGCCCTCGCACATCTGGATCGGTGCAATCAACAGACCAAAGCGTGGTTCGCTCCAGTCATGGTTGCCCGTGCAGAAGTACGCGCCTTGCGACGCGCAGCAGTTCGCGCCGATGCGCACCGTGGTCAGGTTGTCGATCCACACATGCTCGCCAATCCAGCAGTGGTCCCCAAGCTCAAGGTGCCAGGGGTATTTGACCTGCACGCCAGGCTTGATCACGACGCCACCGCCCACGCGCGCACCGAAGCTCCGCAGCAGCTGCACACGCATTGAAGACGAGATCCATGCAGAGCCAAACAGGGGTTGCGCGATCAGCATCCACAGCGCGCGCTTCGCAAAGGAGCCGCCCGGCTGATACCAGGAGTTGTCATACCGCTGGAGCTGCACGAGACTCATCGCGCACTCCCACTCAGCAACTGGGTACTCACTGGCTCTGGACCGCCGAGGGCGTAGGCATACACCTCAGCCATCTGCTGCGTCACCTGTTGCGGGCTGTAACGCGCCGCGATCAGGCGGGCTCCATTCCGTCCCCTGGCCCAGTTCTCTTCGGCCGGCCGGTCCAGCAGGGACGTGAGCGTCCGGGTCAGTGCATCGACGTTAGCCTCGATCTCCCAGCCGGCGTCCGCCGCGGTGATCTCTGGCATGTTGCAGCCGTGTGTCGCGATGACAGGCACACCCATGCCCATCGCTTCGAGCAGCGCCATGCTCAGGCCTTCGGAGTAGGAAGGCAGCACGTAGCACTCTGCCGCATCCAGCGCACTCCACTTCATCGCTCCGGTGAGCATGCCAGTGAAGCTGACCTGCCGATCCATATCGCGCTGCGTGATGATCTCAGTCAGGCTGGCCTGCATCCCGTCGCCATCCGGTCCAGCGATAACAAGGTGCGCCTCCGGGTACTGCTTGCCGATGCGCGCCCAGCTTTCGATCAGCAGGTCGAGACCCTTCTTGGGGTGCAACCTGGAAAGAAACAGGACCAGCCGCTTGCCGCGCAGCTCGGGAAACCGGTTCAGAAAGATGTCCGCATGCGCATCGTCTGGAAGGTGCACGGCGTTGGGAATAACCGCGATCGGGCCCCTCGCGCCAAAGTCGCGGTACTGCTGCGCCTCGGCCACGGTGAGCGCGTGCAGACAGGCCGCGCGGGCGACATTTTCGCGCTCGATCACTGAGGCATAGAGACGCTTTTTGAAGCGCTTGGTCGCAAGCGCCCAGGGTTCCAGCATCCCGTGCGCGGAAAGCACATACGGCTTGCCCAGCTTGCGCGCGAGACGGCACGACACCGCCGTGCTCTCTTCCCATAAGCCATGGACATGGACGCCATCCATCGAGCGCAGCAGTGTGGCGTAGCTGGATTTCAGCTCGCGATGGACAAGCCAGGGCGCACGCGAGGTCGGCCAGAAGGAAACTTTGTCGTTGCGCATTGCCGCCGGCTGGTGCTGTTCCGCCTCTCGGCAAAATGCTGCGAGCGATACATCCAGGGCCGCTTCGGCGGTGACGGATGCGGCCAACGAAGGCACGGCCGCACTTAGGCCACCGTAGCGGGGATCTGTATGCGACACCACCTCCAGCCAGCGTGGCTGTCCCTGCGCTTCCGCTGGCGGTGTCCCTGTAAGCCCGGCAGCCATCGCCGTAAGGGTCGGCATCATTGGGTCACCTCAGCCATCCTGCTTGCTTCGGCCCGCTCCTGCGTGGTCGCGGCGATGCTCGCGATGGCTTCGCCAAAGCCGGCAGGCGAAAACTGACGAACGATCACCCCAGATTGCCGGCCCATGCGCGCCCGCTCCGCCACGGACATCTGCTCCATCCTGTGCAGAAGTTCTTGCAGCTTCGAGGCATCTGACGGTTCGAAGGTGAACCCATTCTGCCCTTCCTGTACCAGATCCGGGCTGCAGCCGCAGCGATTGGAGACCAGCACGGGCAGCTCCGCCGCCATAGCCTCGTTGACCACCAGTCCCCAGGGCTCGCGGGTGCTCGGCAGAACGAAGCAACCAGCCTGGGCGTAGTACGGCAGCAGCTCGCGGGAGGTCTTCAGGCCGGTGAAAATGACCTCATCAGCAAACGGCGTTGCCGCGGCAGTTGCTTCCAGCGAGGCGCGTTCCGGTCCATCACCACAAAGGACTAACGGCCAGCTCCCGCCGGAAGCGCGGTACCCGAGCCAGCTCCCCAGCAGGCCGCTGACGTTCTTTTCCGCGGCCAATCGTCCCACGTACAGAAATATTGGAGGACCAACCGGTCCCGCCGCTTGCGCATCGCGGGAAGCCTGCGTACCAAGCCGAAACATCTCGTTATCGACGACGTCATAGCAGCCCACAATGCGGTCCGCGGGGAAATTCAGCTGCCGGAGGTACGCCACGTGCGCTCGCCCTCCTGTAACAGCCCAATCAAACAGCGCGCGCAGTGCCAGCCGCTTCGGCAGCTCCTTCCACCATGTCCGCTGGTGATCGCCCGCGGTGCTTTCGGTCATGAGCACGCTTGTTCGTCCATGCACGCGTGCCCACCCCGCCGCGGCGATCGCCGGCAGCGTGTAATAGCCGGGAACCAGCACGATCTCGGGCCGCAGATGATCAAGACGTTGCCACACAAGGCGGGCCAGCTCCACTTTGCTCGCGCTGCCCCAGCTCGTGTCCGGCATAAGAGTTTCTACCTGCAGATCCTGCGGCAGCTCCTCGCGAAACTTGAGTCCCTTATGTACGCCCACGCCGCCTACCAGCTCAATCCCGACGACCTCTTTCCCTAGCGACGGGTTCTCGCGCAGACCACGAAAACGGGCCACGTGATAGGGGTACCAGTCGATCCAGATCACCGCTACACGGCAATGCGTATTTCTTTTCTGCTCAGGCACGATGCACCTCCGCCAGAGCGGTTTCCATCTGCGGCCGATGCACGCGCCGGGCATACACGGCCGACCGTGGCAGAAACAGGCGTCGACGCGAACGCGTGCGGATCCGCTTCTCCAGGATGCGAAACGCAATCCAGCAGGGGATGGACAGCAGCAGCGTGCGAAAGATCACGGCCTCCATGGTTTGCATGACAAGGTAGATGGAGAGCGCCGCGATGACCGTGTATTGGCACGTCCACACGCCGCCACGGGTGACCGCCTTGCGCCACACTCTTCCGTACGTCCAGCCAAGGATGCCAAGTGTCGGCACGGCGAGCCACCACATCTCGACCCAGAGGTCGGCTACGATACCGGGCGCAGAGCCTGGTGCGCCCTGCCATCCCAGGGCATCTGCGAAACCTTCTCCCGTGCCGGCGTTGTGCAACAGCTCCGGGACGCCGAAGTCCTCGTATTTGGTCGGCCAGATGGCACTGGGAATGGGCCGGACCATGATTTGGGCCAGGTAGCGGCGCATCCAGAAATAGTGATCGCGACGCTCGGTGCTGATCACGGTGCCGGAGCCGTAGATGAACTCGTTGCCGGTGTCCGCCTTGTCCACGATGTTGGAGACATCGGTCTTCATCTGGAAGTCCGAGCCGAGATACAGGTTCTGCCGATTGGTCACCAGAAACAGCACGAGCCAGCCCAGCGCCAGGCCACCCAGGCCGAAGGTGAACACCGGCGGTCGCTTGCCTCGATTGAAGTACCAGCTCATCAGGAGGACGACCACGAGCGCGAACGTCGGTCCGCGGCGCCCCATGAGCAGAGCGCTTGCACTCCAGGGCAGGCCAAACAGCAGGCACAACGACACACCCAGCACACGGGGTCCGCCCGAGGAGAGCGAAGTGACCGCAAACATCACCCCCACCAACAGCAGGAGGCTGCCGTCGCGGATGTAGCCATTGTCATCCCAGCCGCCCGCGTACGAGCTGCTGAACGCCTGGGTGAAGCCACCCACGTTATGGATCGTGACCAGCCAGCAGGACAGGCCGAGCGTGCCCACAATCGCCGAGGCCACCAGCAATCGCTTCGCGGAGCGCTCACCCAACCGGCGTTGCGCCAAACGGGTCTTGCGGATACGGACCCCCGCGCCCAGGCAGCCCAGGGTAAACGCCAGCACGCCCAGCACGTTCAGCAGTTGCACATGCACCAGCTGGTCATCGTCAAAGAAGCGAGACAGGCCATTGGCGTGCCAAAGCTGGAAAGGCATCCACGCATACAGAAACGCAAACATCGGCCCCAGGAACACAAGCGGATGAAACACATCACGACTGCCATCAAAGGCAATCACGGTGGCACCCAGCGCGATCAGGCCGGCAGCAATCAGGAGCAGCTCAAACACGGCGGAGCCTCCCGGGAAGCATCCCTTGCACCCTGCGCCACAGGCCCGCAAAGGCAGCGGGCGGTGGCAGCAGATCGTTCCTCTTGCCCACAAACCACAGCGCGCCAAACACACCCAGGCACAGGGCCAGCATCGAAGCGGTCGCTATGGCCGTTGCCGAGGGAGCGGAACTGCGCAGCATCGCCAAGGAGGAACCAACGGCCACGGCACTGTTAGCCAGCAGCGTCAGGCTGAACAGGCCCTTTGGCAGGTTGTCCTTGCGCTGCAGCGTGAGCAGCACCAGCAGCGCGGACAGGACATGCGCCAGAAAATACACACCCATGGCCTGCCAGGCAGTGCCACCGCGGAACAGCAGCAATGTCGCTGCACCTGCAACGCAGACCGCCCAGATGGTGTTGATGACGGCCGTCGCGCGTAGCGACACAATCGTCAGCCTGGCTGCTGCGGGCGCATTACCCATGTGTGCCACCGCTGTCGCCAAGGCCAACGCAATCGTCGTGGCCGCGCCTGCGTAGGAGTGCCCGTACAGCAACGTCAGCAGCCACGGTACGACCGTCATCCCCAGCAGGGCGAGCATGAGCGAGATTGCGATGGAGGCATAGCTGCACAGCGCCATCACGCGTCCCGGCGTCTGGGTTGCTTCATGCCGAGGGTCTGCCATTACGGCGTAACTTCCCTCGGTGAGCAGTGCCGGGGCCAACGCGACCAGATTGCGCAATTGATTGGCGATGGTGAGAAAGCTTACCTGTACCAGGGTGGCGTCGTTGCGGGCGACTACCGCCGTGAGCCACCAGCCAGAGATATTGCTGGCCACCAGGCTGCCGAGCTGGATACCGCCAAAGGCCCACACCTCGCGCAGCATGGGGCCTAGAGGCATCGCGGGCACATGCCCAGGCGAAAGTCGCAGACCGAGCTTGCGTCCAAAAAGAAGACATACCAGCACAGCCGCGATAGCCACCGCACCCTGCACCACCAGCATGGCGCGTGGGTCGTGGCGATGCGCCATGGCCGGCAGCAGCGTCACCATACCCAGGCCGACAAGCAGCGACAGGGTCAGCAGTGCCAACAGGTGACGTTGCCCCACAAAGAAGCCGCGCGCGCACTCCAGCAGAATGATGCCGACTGAAGAGAGTGCTGCCCAGCGCAGCAGGCCGGTCATGCTCGCCTTGCCTACCAAGTGCGCGATGGGCGCAGCACCCAGCCACAGACCTAGGGCGGCCAATGCCGCAGACACGAGCGACACGATCATCAGCACACGACGTAACGTCGGATACCCTGCGGACTCGCGTGGGTATTTGCCCGAGAACCGGGTTGCCGTGGCGCCGATGCCGCCGGCCGCATACATCGAGATCTGATTGGCCGTACTCATCGCGAAGGAGTACGCGCCAAACACACCCTTGCCGCCCAGGCGGGCTGCCAAGATGTTGGCCAACAGACCTACACCCCGTTCCACCGCCACGCTGATTCCCAGCGCGGATGTACCGCCGACCACGTGGCGGGCGACCTCGCCGCTTAGCGGCTGCGCCGTGCCGCCGGCCAGTTGCACCTCCGGAAGCGGGGCGCTGACCGGCGGCCACGTCGAGCTGTCCCCGTCAACAAGGGGAGACACCTCCGGCACGCCCTCCGGCGGGGCAGCCGTCCCTCTCTCTGCAAGAGCAGGACTCATGCCGCCGTTGCCGCCTTTCCCTGTGCCCCTTTGCGCTGGTAGCGGTAGTAATCCTTGTAATAGCTGGTCCAGCCCTCGCGCTGCGGGTTGAAGTCGTTCAGAATCGTACCGACCAGCGGAATGCCGTCTCGGTCAAACAGATCGCGCGCCATGGCCGCCGCATCCAGCGTCGTGGTCGACGCACGGAAGACCAGAATCACGCCATCCGCTTCGCGTGCCAAGATGCGCGTGTCTGCCATGTGCAATGTCGGTGGCGTGTCAATCAGCACCATATCGAAGTTCTGCGCGAGGCGATCCAGCAGCTGCGGCAAGACAGGCGAGTGCAACAGTTCCATCAGCTCTTCACTGCCGTTGCCGGCTGCGATCACGCTGACGTTGGGCTGATCAGTCGGACGGACAAAGCTGGACAGCGACACATTCTTCACGTCGAACTCGCCGCGCAGAATGTTCCGCAGCCCGATGTTGTTTTCCAGCGCAAACGCATTATGCAGATTCGGTTTGCGCAGATCGCCATCCACCAGCACCACCCGCATCTTCGATTTGCTGAGCGCGACGCCCAGGTTGGAGGTCACGGTCGTCTTGCCCTCGCCGGCGCTGGGACTGGCCACCACATAGGTGCGTGGCCCCTTCTTCGCCTCGGAGATCAGGATCGACAAGGTGGCATTGCGGTACGCCTCCGCCGCGACGGAGAACTCATCCTTCCAATGCGAAAGCGGAGTCGTCTCTGTGGATCCCGGCAACAACGCGCGTGGCTGGTTGGAAACGCCGGTCACATTCAGGGACGCCGTCCTTGGCGCTCCCGCAAAGGCACGCAACGCAGGGATGGTCCCCAGCTCGTGTACATGCAGGAACTTCTGCACGTCACCGGGCTTGCGGAAGACATTCAGTGTGCGCTCGCGGTAAAACGCAAAAGCTGTACCCAGCAGCCCGCCCAGAAAAAGGCCCACACCGGCGGCCAATTTAGGTTGAGGCGAGAAAGGCACCTCTGGCACCCTGGCCGGATCGACAACGCGGATGGTTGCGGCCTGCATCGCGGAAGCGAAGCCAGCCTCCTTGGCGTGCTGCAGCAGCGTTTGATACGACTGCTGTTCACTGTCGAGCTCCGAGCGCAACAGACTAGCTTTTGCCGCGCGCTGCAGGTCGCTCGAGACCTTGGCCAGCTCCGCCGAGTAGGTCACGTTCAGCAACGCCTCGCGATGCCGTGCCGACGACAGCTCATTGTTTTGCCGCGTCAGGCTGGTAGCATCCGCTTCCTGCATGCCTTCCTCGGCGGCGCGGATCTGCGTGCGGACTCGCTGCACCTGCGGACTGTCTTCCTTGTAAATGGAGGTCTGCTTGGCAAGCTGCGAATGCAGATCGGAGAGCTGCGTCTCATACTGCCGGTGGACCGGGCTGTCCATCACGGCAGGCGCTGTACCCGGGGCCGCCGTGCGACCCATGCCCGCGTCCGCTTCCTTGGCGATACGATCCGCCTGTGCCTTGACGAGCTCGTCCTGCAGGGCACGCAGCCGGTCTTCGCCCACGCCATTGTTTGGGTTCAGCAGCATACCGTTGCCACCGGTCGCAACGTCGAGCTGCTTCTCCGTCTCCTGAGCGCGCACCTTGACATCGGCTACCTGCCTGGTCAGCCAGGCGCTGGTTTTAGCTGCCTCGGAGCTGCGGTTTTGCAGATCCGTCTCCTGGTAGGTGGACTGCAGCTCATTGCAGAACTTCGCCGCAATATCAGGCGACCACGCATCACAGGTAATCTCTACAAGCCTCGTGACGCCGACCGGCTTCACCTTCACGTTGCGCGCGGCCTCAGCCAACGCAGCCGCATACGGAATGGCCTGTGCATGGCCCAAGTGAAAGGTGCGCTGCAGGCGCGACATCAGATCGTTGCGCTCAACAAACGCGGGATGCGCCTGCGCTTCGAGGTTCGTCACCGTCGCGCCCAGCAGAGTTTCGCTGTCCAGGAGCTTGATCTGCGTCTGCAGGTTCGTATCCGACTCGGAGCCGCCATCGTTGCTCGTGGGGTTTACGGAACGGATATTCAAGAAATCCGAGTTTAGCGGGCGGATCTCCATGGACAAACGCGTGCGATACACCGGCAGGGTGCGCAGACCGAACAGCAGGCTGGCCAGCATGCCAGCCACGGCGAAGGCGAGAAGACTCCACTTGTACCGCCGTACCGTCTGGAAGTATTCCTGCACGAGGCCCATGGTTTCGGCCTCGGGTTCCGCGGCGAAGTCGTTCGCCTGCAAAACAGGTGGGGGTGCTACGTTGGGCTGACTGCCCTGTTCGAGACGACGGGGGAATCGTTCTCTCATACTGTTTCCTCATTCCCTGCAAAACGGCTGTGCGATGCGGCGTAGCGTGGCGTGCGTTGGGGACCTTCAACCGGGCTAGCGGTAGACCAGAACTCCGGTGGTGATACCGATCGCTGCTTCGATCGCTCGTCGCGAACCCACCTTGAACCCACTGTGCGGAACAAACAGGATGTCATCGGCAAACAAGCGGACGTCCGGCGCCTTGCCGGCAAAGATCTTGCCAACGTCGACCGGGATCAGCGTGTGATCACCCTCGCCATTCGGGTTGGGCCGGAGGATGCGCGCGTTGCCCGCAGCGGAGTCAGGACCCAGGCCTTCTGCAAGCGACACGGCCTCCAGCACCGACAGGGTGCGATGCGAGGACAGGACAAAGCCGCCCGCTTTCTTTACGTCGCCGACCACGTACACCAGTTCGCCCTTGGGGACAGACACCACGTCTCCCGGCCTAAGCGCGATGTTGTCTTCGGGAGTCTTCAGCCGCATCAGCGCGTCCAGGGGGAAGCTCTCGGTCGTGCCACCTGTGGTCGTATCCGCGACTACGTCGGAGCCTTCCAGCTTGCCCCAGCGTGCGTCACGGGTGACCAGGATGGTTGGACCTGCGTCCGACTTCAGCCCTCCGGAAAGTGAGATCACGTCCAGGAGCCGGGTGGGGCCAGAGAGTTGGTGAATGCCGGGGTTTGCGACTTCGCCTATGACTGAAACCGGGCGGCTTTCCATGCCGGCAACATTGACCGTCACGTCCGGCGCGTTCAGATACTTGCCCAGTTTCGCAGCGATCTCGTCGTGAAGCTGGCTTACGGTCAAGCCGCCCGCCTGTACCCGGCCCACCATCGGCAGGTTGAACTGCCCGTTCGGATCGATCCGGATCGGAGTTTGCGGCATCTCCTCCATGTCCGCGACATGGAGAACAATCTGATCACCGGGCCCAAGAACATACTCCGACGGCGTCTCCGCCCGCCTCTGCAGCGTCGTCTGCGAGCACACGGGAGACACACAAAGTACGGCAGCAGCAAGGAAGCAAATGAAGCTGTTCATCTTGTTTTCCGGTATTACGTTTTTATCTTCTCAAATGCTGAGGTCCCACGTGTCGCCTTCGGTCGACAGCTGGATGGGCAACACTTAGCACGATAACTTGTATCTATCTGCAAACAGGTGGTTTATGAAATGTAACTATCTGCAGAATCATCTCCGGTGACTAACTAGAAAGTTCGCCAGAGTTACTAATGTGCAGATTTCTGTCCCATTTCACGGCAGCCTACCACTCCCATTCGCCTCTGTAGTAACGTGACGACCGACCATCTGGATTGCCCTCTACGGCGGAAACTCGTGGGAAAGCGTCCCAAAAAGGCTCCGCTCCCTCGTGCCGGCCCGGCGGTCGCTGCAGTAAGGTGTAGGGAGCATCGCCCGTCCATGACCCAGCCGGCTCGGAGTGCAACGATGAACAGAGCGGCGCCACGAAAACCGCGAGCACGATCCCGGGGCGGTTCCTCTCTCCCCTTCTCACTGCCCGGTTTTTCCAGGACACTGCAGGAGAAGGTACGCAAGATGAAGAAGTTTGGTCGGCAACATCTGGGAACATTGCTGCTCAGTGTTCTGTTCTGTACGGTGCAGGGAAGCGGCCAGAAGAGCGCCGCGGCTTCGTCCTCGGCGCTGCAGGTCACCTTCGGCAACAGTGGCCTGCAGACACTCTCCTACGACGGGACAACCCTGGTCGATCTTGGGGCCAACCCCGCCGACGCCTTCTATATCGGCCACATGAAGGCCACTGACCTGAATGGGACGACCCTGAAAGGCGGTCAGTACGGCTGGGGTGAAGCCAACAATGGCAAGCACTGGAACGCGGGCACCCAGACATGGAACTACAGCTTCAACTGGGGCTCCCTCTCCGTGCAGTACCTCCAGAATGGAAGCAATCTGGACATTCTGACGACGGTGAGCAATAGCAGCGACTCGGGAATCATCTTCGATGGCGCCGCGATCTTCCCCTTTGTGCTGCGCTTCCCACAGCTGCCCGCCGGCTTTGGCGCGCCCAACTACCCGCAGATGGCGTTCAACACGACGGGGCCGAGCGTCACCACGGCAGATTGGGGCGGCGGCCAGGTGACGGCAGTGGTGCCCGATGCGCAAAAGCCGCTCTACAGCGGCTTCTGGCCCGTCCCTGGCTCCGACGGTGTGCCGTATGCCCCGGAGATCAGTGGCACCACGCCGGATGGGTTGGCGACCTTTCAACCTCATAACGATCGGCCGGTACTTCCCGGGCAGACGGACCGCTACACGGTTTCCCTGCGCTTTGCGCCGAGTGGCACCTCAACTTACCCCCTGGCCGCCGATGCCTACGCCAGCTGGGCCGCGAACTTCCCTTCCACGCTCAACTGGACTGATCGGCGTGCCATCGGAACGGTGTACCTCGCCAGCTCTCCGCAGGGAGGCAATGCCAGTCAGCCAGGCGGGTTCCCCACCAACCCGCGCCGTTACTTCAACTCGAATACGGTGGACGTCACGACAACGGCCGGCCTTGCCGCCTTCCAACAGCAGGTCCTCACTGAGGCAGCGAGCGCCGTCGCCAACGCGCAGCACATGAACGCGCAGGGCGTCATCACCTGGGATATCGAAGGAGAGCAATATCCACAGGCGACCAGCTACGTCTGCGAGCCGGACGAGATCGCCCAGGTCGCGCCCGAGATGGAGAAACCCGTCAGCCTTCCGGGCTCGCCCTACAACGGAACAAAGCTGGACGATGCCTACTTCAGCATCCTCAAAAAGGCCGGTTTGCGTGTCGGCGTCTGTCTCCGGCCGCAGCACTTCACCCTGAGCGCGGACGGGACGGCGACGCAGGTCTACCTACAGGCGCAGGCCATTCCCGCAGAGCTGACCCGCAAAGCAAAATACGCACACGACCGCTGGGGGGCGACGTTGTTTTATGTCGATTCCACCGTGGACAGCATCGGCGCGGTCCTGCCGGCGGCCATCTTCCAGCAACTGCATGCCGCGCTCCCGGACTCGCTGTTTATCCCGGAGGAGACGACCCCGCTTCACTACGCCTACACCGCCCCTTTCAAGAGCTTCCTCGACCTTGGCGGCGTGGGCACAGACCCCAGCGTGCTCTTCTCCTACCCACACGCGTTTAGCAGCATTCTCGTAAACGACGTCGATGCCGGCAAGCTCGCCGCAGCGCAGCCCCAGCTCGTCAAGCAGGTAAAACAGGGCGACATCCTGATGGCCCACGTGGATTACTGGCAGGCCAACGACCCAACCATCGTGGCGATCTATGAGGCGGCCGGTGTCAACGCCGCTCCGCCTGCGCCGGTCACCACGCCGACACCGGCTCCCACACCCACACCAACCCCGGTTCCGGCGCCCACGCCAGCACCTACGCCGACCCCGGCTCCTACACCGCCGCCAGCTCCCACCGCGCCCAGTTTTATTTCCATAGCATCTCCTTCAAAGGGGCAGACCGTCTCGGGATCCATCGTGATACAAGGGGTCGTTAATGATGCACTTGACGCTGCCGGTTCGCACCTCGTTGTGGATGGCTACAACCTGCTGAACACCCGCGTCACCGACGCTCCGTACGCCTACCCTCTGGACACGAGGACTCTCTCGAACGGAGCCCACGTTCTGCAACTCTGGGGTCATGACATCGGCAACAACACGATCCTGTCCGCAACCGTGCCGGTGGTGGTGAGCAATTAAGCTGAGCCACAACGCTGGCATGGCCTCACAGCCTGGCGAACTCCCGCGCTTCCTACAACTTCCGTACCCGTTACAGGATAGAAGACAACGGTATAGCGTGGATTAGCTGTAGAACATCGGTAAAGACTGCCCACACTTTGCTTGGACTCCCGGAGAACGTCACGTGGCGAAGCCTATTGAATCCGTTCAGATCGTCAGTGATGGCATCGTCGTTCGCTTCAGCGACGGCGTCCTGACCTACTTCCCAGGGGGCTTCCTGCGGGAGCACATCGGCGTAGGGTCCAACCAGGTGCTGTTGGACTATGACCCCTTTGACGGCGGAGATGCGGGCAGTCGGTCCCGTATCCAGTAGTTCAGCCCAGAAGCTGACGAGAAGGCACCCCTTGGGGTGACATTCTCTACGGTCGGCAGCGCGCCGGTGCCCAGCCCGGGCCACCGGGATGCGTTACACCTTGAAGCGTTCCTTCACCGCCGCGTAAACGTCGCGGATTCCCTGTTCGAGTTCGATTGTGTGCCTCCACCCGAGCTCGTGCACGCGACCGACGTCCATCAACTTGCGCGGCGTGCCATCAGGTTTACTGGCGTCAAACACCAGCCGGCCTTCGAAACCGGTCACACGCTGCACCATTTCGGCCAGTTCTCGAATGGTGACGTCTTCCCCTGTGCCGATGTTCACCAGGGGCGCGTCGCTCTCATTCAAAAAGCGACCGTAGCGCTCCTCGGGTAGATTCAGCAGAAATAAACAGGCACTTGCCAGGTCGTCCGCGTGCAGAAACTCGCGCCGCGGCGTACCCGAGCCCCACACAACAAGCTCCTCCACGCCCGCCGCCCTGGCCTCGGCCGCCTTGCGAAGCAGCGCCGGCAGGACGTGCGAGGTATTGAGATCGAAGTTGTCTTCCGGCCCATAGAGGTTGGTGGGCATCGCGGCAAGATACCGCGTGCCGTACTGCCGGTTATAGGACCAGCACATCTCGATGCCGGCGATCTTCGCCAGCGCATACGGCCGGTTCGTCGGTTCCAGCGGACCCGTCAGGAGGGCATCCTCCCGAAGCGGCTGCGGCGCCATCTTGGGGTAAATACAGGACGATCCGAGAAACAGGAGCCGCTTCACGTCCGTCCGGCGTGCCGCCTCGATCACGTTCATCTGGATCAGCAGGTTTTCCCGGATGAAGTCCGCGGGGTAGGTGTTGTTGGCGAGGATGCCGCCAACTTTGGCCGCCGCCAGCACCACATACTCCGGGCGCTGCTCTTCAAAGAACCGGTCAACCGCGTTTGCCTCAGTCAGGTCCAATTCAGCGTGTGTACGCCCAACGACGTTTTTGTAGCCCGCCCCGTCCAGGGCCCGCAGCAGAGCCGAACCTACCAGCCCACGATGCCCTGCCACGTACACCCGCGCTTCCAGGGGCATCGCTCCGGCCACACGCACCGTTTCTGTGTCATTTTTAATTTGCTGCGTCACCATTCGGGTCTAGGTCTCCTGGACGTTGTAAGCCTGATAGCCGTGGCGCAGCACCAGCGCGTCACGCTCAGCGGCCTGCAGGTCGGAGTCCACCATCTCCTTCACAAGGTCATCGAAACTGATCTTGGGCGTCCAGCCAAGCTCCCGCTCGGCCTTGCTCGCGTCCCCGAGCAGGGTCTCCACCTCGGTCGGGCGGAAGTACCGCGGATCGACCGCGACCACCACCTCGCCTTTACGGTTGACGGCTTTCTCGTCAACATCCTCACCGCTCCAGGTCAGGTCAAGCTCCAGCCGTTCCGCACAGCGCTGCACGAAGTCGCGCACGGAGTATTGCTGGCCAGTGGCGATGACAAAGTCCTGCGGTTTGTCCTGCTGCAACATAAGCCACTGCATCTCGACGTAATCACGCGCGTGGCCCCAGTCGCGCCGGGCGTTCAGGTTGCCCAAAAACAGCTGCTGCTGCAGGCCAACCTTGATCCTCGCCAGCCCCCGGGTGATTTTGCGGGTTACAAACGTCTCGCCGCGCATGGGCGACTCGTGGTTGAACAGGATGCCATTGCAGGCATACATGCCGTAGGCCTCACGGTAGTTCACCGTGATCCAGTACCCATACAGCTTGGCCACGCCGTACGGCGAGCGAGGGTAAAACGGGGTCGTCTCCCGCTGTGGCGTCTCCTGCACCAGGCCATACAGCTCCGAGGTCGACGCCTGATAAAACCTCGTCCTATTGGCCAATCCCAGGCTGCGCACCGCTTCCAGGATCCGCAGCACGCCCAGGGCGTCGGAGTTCGCCGTGTACTCGGGCTCTTCAAACGAGACCTGCACATGGGACTGCGCTGCGAGGTTATAGATCTCGTCCGGCTGCACCTTCTGCACGATGTGCAGAAGGGACGACGAGTCGGTCATATCGCCGTAGTGCAGGATGAAGCGCTTGTGCGCCTGGTGCGGGTCTTCGTAGATGTGGTCAATGCGCGCCGTGTTGAATAACGACGACCGCCGCTTGATGCCATGCACCTCATAGCCTTTGCCAAGCAAAAACTCTGCCAGATACGCCCCGTCCTGGCCTGTGACGCCTGTGATCAGCGCCTTTTTCATCGAAAACTCCGTTCCCGTGCTACTCCGGTCTGGTACGCAGCCTTCACTCTATCGTTCTTATGCACTTTCGTATGCGTCACTTCCGTAACCTGTCGGCGATGTCGGCCAGACCCGACAAAGGTACGCTTGGTCCATCATGTCTGTTCTTCCTCCCTTCGGTGATCCCACGTTTCTCGTCGCTGCGCCTTCCCCGGAAGCACCTGAGATCCCCGAGGTCGAAATCCTCGCAGCGCACGAAGAGAGCTCCGCCTGGTCTACCTTTCATCGCGTCCGCTACCGCGTGCGCCGCGTAGCCGGCGAGTGGATCGAGGGGGAACGCGAGTTCCTCGATCGCGGCGATGCCGTTGCCCTTCTGCCCTACTCCGCAGAGACCGGCAACGTCCTGCTCACGCGCCAGTTCCGTATGCCAATCCACCTCAAGCACCCCGAGGAATCGCTGCTGCTGGAGGTCTGCGGGGGTATTCTGGACGACGCCGATCCTGCCGTCACGGCCCGCCGTGAGGCCATGGAGGAACTTGGACTGGAGCTCGGCGAACTCGAGCCGATATTTCAGGGCTACTCCACCCCCGGATCGGTCTGCGAGAAAGTCTTTTACTTCCTCGCACCCTACACACAGGCAAGCCGGCAGCACAGGGGCGGCGGCCTCCATCACGAAGGCGAGGAGATCGAAATCATCGAACTCCCGCTCGCCGAGGCCATGCGTCTGATCCGTACGGGCGAGCTGCGCGACATCCGCACTATCGCCCTGATCCTGTACCTGGCAGGGGACGGCCGCTGCGCCCCGCGCTAACCAGGCACCCCCAAACCGACCCGCATCCTGAGTTCGCCTCCGTCATCCAATCGCTGCAGGAGGCCATCGGCCTACTCTAGTTTCGGCTGACATGAGATGCTATGCATGTCGGCTCCGGGCAGACGAGCATGTCGCAGTCGCAGCCAGCGGAGAACGAGGGTTTATGTGCGGGATCGTCGGCGTCTTCGGACACCATCCGGTCAGCGGAATTATCTATGATTCTCTTTCGATGCTTCAGCATCGAGGGCAGGACGCAGCTGGGATTGCCACCTGCTATCAGGACCGCTTCTACCTCCACAAAGAAAACGGATTAGTCACCAACGTTTTCAACAGCACCAACATGGCACGGCTGCTAGGCAAGATGGGCATCGGTCATGTGCGTTACCCGACGGCCGGCTGTGCCTCCGTTGCGGAAGCGCAGCCCTTCTACGTCAACTCTCCCTACGGCATCGTCTTTGCCCATAATGGCAACCTGACGAACGTGCAGGAAATTATCGAAGGCGTATACCAGAACGATCGCCGCCATCTCAACACGACCTCCGACAGTGAAGTCATGCTCAACGTCTTCGCCCACGCCCTCGCGCGTCGCGGCGTCGTCACGCCCAAACCGGCTGACATCTTCGCGGCGGTCGAAGAGGTGCACGAGCGCTGCAAGGGCGGCTACGCGGTCGTTGCGATGATCGCCGGTGTCGGCATGCTCGCTTTCCGCGACCCCTACGGCATCCGTCCTTTGGTCATGGGCAGCCGCATGGTGGAAGAGAAGAATGGCAAGAAGAAGGACTTCATCATCGCCAGCGAAAGCGTCGCGCTGGGCGTGAACGACTTCCACCTAGACCGCGATATCGAGGCCGGCGAGGCCGTCTTCATCGACATCAAGGGCAAGCTGTTTCATAAAACGTCCAAGCTCGCGCAGCCCGTTGCGCCCTGCCTTTTCGAGTACGTCTACCTCGCCCGTCCCGACTCCATCATCGACGGCATTTCCGTCTACCAGGCCCGCACCAACATGGGCATCAAGCTGGCCGAGAAGATCAAGCGCGAGTGGAAAAACGTGCCCATCGACGTGGTCATTCCCATACCGGAGACCAGCCGCACGGCCGCACTCGAGATCGCGCAGCGCCTGAATAAGCCCTACCGCGAGGGCTTCATGAAGAACCGCTATATTGGCCGGACCTTCATCATGCCCGGCCAGGCGCAGCGCAAGCAGTCCATCCGCCGCAAGCTCAGCCCCATCCCGCAGGAGTTCAAGGACCGCAACATCCTGCTCGTGGACGACTCCATTGTGCGCGGCAACACCATACGCGAGATCATCGCCATGGCCCGCGAGCTCGGGGCCAAAAAGGTCTTTGTCGCCTCCACCGCGCCTCCCGTGCGCTATCCCAACGTTTACGGCATCGACATGCCGGCGCGCTCTGAGCTCATCGCCTCAGGCCGCACAGTGCCGGAGCTGGCCGAAGAGATTGGCGCCGACTGCGTCATCTTCCAGGACCTCGCCGACCTCGAGGCTTCCGTGCGCGAAATTCGTCCCGATATCTGCAGTTTTGAAGCCTCGGTCTTCGACGGCAAATATGTCACCGGCGACATCACCCGCAAGTACCTCAACAGCCTGCAACGCGCCCGCAACGATGCAGCCAAACAGACCGAAGAGGTAGCCAGCCACATCACCCGCAACCTGGCCGCTCACCTGTAAACGACAGCGGGGAGGTACAGCTAGAGAGGCCATCCTCATAGGGGATGGCCTCTCCTATTCGCCAATCAGGTGCAGCACAATCTCTCGTCGATGGGGCCGTACCCTGTGTTCAAAAAGATAGATGCCCTGCCACGTGCCAAGCGCAAGATTGCCCCTCACCATGGGTACCGATAGCTGAACCTGCGTCAGCGCCGTCTTCAGATGAGCCGGCATGTCGTCGGCGCCTTCGGAATCGTGTTCGTACGGCCCATCCTCAGGTGCGATTCGATCGAAGTACGCTTGGAGATCAACGCGTACCGTAGGGTCGGCATTCTCCTGAATCAGAAGCGAAGCTGAAGTGTGCCGGCAGAACACGGTCAGCAGGCCTGTCTGCATCTCCTGCCGCTTCACCCAGGCGTTGATCGTCGACGTAAATTCGTAAAGCCCCTGACCCCGCGTCGCGATCTCAAGGGAATGCACTGACTGTTTCAAACTCACTCCTCAGCTCTTGGATGCCGTCTACTTGCGATAGCGGTCGTTTAGGTCAGGCGCCGGGGCTAGTGGTCACGATGCTCTCTTCAGAACTAAGCCTCTGCTACGCGGAATTTGGCCAATGGGCTAATGTAAACCGAAGACAGAGGATCACAATGGCTGTGATACAGCACCAAGACGCTCGTACATTACTGAACATCATTGCCTCAGCGCGCTTGGCAGGTGAGTCTCTGACCTATTCGAGCGTTGCAGTAAGGATGAGTCGTCCCCCGGACCACTCCCGCGCCATGGCATCTACCTGTAACCTCCTCGACGCCGCAGCTTGCCTTGCTGGGGTACCGCTCCTTGCTTTGGTTGCGGTTCTTGCCCAATCGGGCGATGTCAACCCGGCCGCATTCGCTAGGGAGTTCAACCAGATGCAGCGGGAGACAATCGTCCGACGCTCGCAAATTCACAATTTCCTTAAGTCGGACTACGACGCGATCCTAAAAGGCCTAGATGACCTCGGCGACAGAGGTGCAGTAAAAGCTTGGCAGTTTCTGGAGCGGCTGTACCCAGGAAATCTCCTGTATCTAAGATTGGTGGGCGACTACGCTGATCGAAAGTTGAATGCCATAGACGATATCGGGGCGGACGTACCGGACCGGTTCGTATCAGAAGTCTGGGCATACTCGCGGGATCCAAGAGTACGCAATGCGGCGCTGAAACGTGCGAATGGGCGATGCGAGTTTTGTGGCGAGATGGGTTTCTCTAGACCAGATGGTCAGTGTTATTTGGAATCACATCATGTGATGGCTTTGGCAAATGACGGGGAAGACCGGCTCACAAACGTGATTGCGTTATGTGCTAATCATCACCGCGAAGCGCATTTCGGTTTGAGAAGGAACCAGATCGAAGCCCAGATGATGGAGACACTTAAGGCCCTGAATGCCTGAAAGGAAGCCGGCTGCCGCCTGAAAAAGATTCCGACGCGAGCTCGGGTTCCAATCGACGTGTCGAGTGTAGGTGACAATCCCTCGTCGCCTCACGCGATACCCTGAAAGCAGGGCATGCAGAGCGGTTCTTGCAACC
>CAXTVC010000033.1:31037-33677 GCA_964247615.1 uncultured Acidobacteriaceae bacterium | reverse complement strand
TCAGGCGGTACTCTTCGGGAACGCAGGCAAACAGCGCATCGACGGAGTCCGCGCCGATCTCGGCGAGCATCTCCTGGCGATCCTGGGGTGATTTCGGAAGGTAGCGCATGCAGGTCTCAACTTTCCTTGTGTGGCAGTTCGGGCCTACGCCGCGCATGAAAGGCCGTCAGCAACAGGAGCCACGCACCGCTGGCCATAAGTACTCCTGGGGAAAGGGAAGCGCGGTATACCCCCACCCAGGCAAACATCACGAGGAGCACACTCACCAGAATCAGACCGTGCCTTGGCTTCATGGTCTCCTCGTACCCGGAACTAGTGGGCCTGTTCTTCCGCCACAAACGTCTCGTAATCCGCCGCCGAAAGCAGGGCGTTGTTCTCATCCGTGTTCGTCACGGTGAGCTTCAGAATCCACGTGCCATTCGCATCGGTGTTCAAGGTTTCGGGCGCACCGTTCAAAGCCTCGTTGACCTCGGTCACTGTGCCGGAGATCGGCGCATACAGATCGCTGACGGCCTTCACGCTCTCGACGGAGCCGAACGTCGAGCCGGCCTCGATCGTCTGGCCAACCTTGGGCAGCTCCACGAACACGATGTCGCCAAGCGAATGCTGTGCGTAGTCGGTGATGCCGACGGTGCCGTTTTCGCCATCAAGCTGCAGCCACTCGTGGCTTTTGGCGTAACGATAGTTCTCCGGATAGGCCATGCTGTCTTTTCGTCTCCAGTTTCAAATTGTAGAGGATGGTGGCGGGGCCACTTGCGTGCGCTCGAAGCTGGCGCTGTGAAACATCAGGGCTACGGTGCGGTCAGCTCCCGAACCCAGATGTTTCGGAAGCTGACAGGTTCACTCTTGTCGCCATGCGCCTGCAGTTTGATCGGGGCGCTCTCATAAGGCTTGTAGAAGGGTTTGCCGATGTACAGCGTCTGCCCCTGCAGCTGGAAGTGGTTCTGCACGAGCACACCGTTGAACAGGACCGTGACAAACGCCGGACTCTTCACCGTGCCGTCCCCCGCAAAGGTCGGCGCGGTCCAGATCACGTCATAGCTCTGCCACTCCCCGGGCTTGCGCGCCGGGTTGGCCAGCGGAATCGCCTGCTTGTAAATGCTGGCAGCCTGGCCGTTCACGTAGGTTTTGTTTCCGTAGCTGTCCAGGATCTGCAACTCGTACCCGGCATCGCCGGGGCCAAGGGAGGCCAGAAAGACGCCGCTGTTGCCCCGCGCCTGGCCGCTGCCGGTAATGTTCTCCGGTATGCGCCACTCGAGGTGCAGCTGATAGTTCTTGAACTTGCGCCGGGTCTCGATGTTTCCCGAGCCGGAACCCTTGTCCACGGTCAAAATGCCATCGGCGACCGTCCACTTCGCCGGCTGTTGATCCTGGGCCGAGACCCACTCTTCAAGGCTCTTGCCGTCGAAAAGGACGATCGCATCCGAGGGCGGCGCCGTCGGCGTGGCGCCCGGCTGCACGACCTTCGGCACAGGCTGGTAAACCTCGGTGTCTTCGGGCTTCGGCTGGGGCGCCTGCTGCGCGCTCAACAGGGAAGTCACGAGGCAAGCACCGACCAGGCTCAACAGCGTGAGTCTGCGAGAAAGCATAAGGTCTCCTACGACAATGGGGCTGTGATGACCGGGCCTGCTGCCCTGGGCCGTTTATAGAAGGGAGTCGCGACAACCGTCGCCTTCACCGGCAGCCCACGAATCTCAACCGCTACCTCGGTCCCCGCTTCCGCATACGCGGTCGGCACATACGCCAGGGCGATGTTCTTCTTCAGGAACGGTGCCGGCGACCCGGAGGTGACCTCGCCGATCGACTCGCCCCCTGGTGACAGCACCGTGTAGCCGTCGCGTCCGATGCCCCGCTCCGTCATCTCCAGGCCAACCAGCCGGCGCGCCGGCCCACCTGCATCCACGATCGCCTGCAGCGCCTCGCGTCCCACGAAATCCGTGCCCTTGTCGAGCTTGCAGTAGCGGCCAAGATTGGCTTCGAAGACGTTGATGGAGTCCGAAATCTCATGCCCATAGAGCGCCATGGCGGATTCCAGCCGGAGCGTGTTGCGCGAGCCCAGACCGCAGGGCTGAATGCCGAATTCCTCCCCGGCCGCGAGCAACTCGCCCCAGACGCGGGCGCTGGTGGGCTCGTCGGCAGGGATGTAGATCTCAAAGCCGTCCTCGCCCGTGTAGCCGGTGCGGGCGATCAGCACGTTGTGGCAACCGGCGACCTGGCCCCAGGTAAACCAGTAGTTCTTTATCGGCGTTAGATCGGTCCCAGTCAGCTTCTGGAGCGTGTCCTTGGCGCGCGGCCCTTGGATCGCCAGCTGCGTGTAGTAGTCGGAGACATCCATGATGTGCACGCCGCCCATGGATCCGATCACCTGCCGCACCCACTGCACGTCCTTTTCACGGGTGCCGGCGTTGATCACGATCAGGTAGTCGTTCTCGCCCAGTTTGTGCAGCACCACGTCGTCGACAAAGGTGCCGTCCGGGTACAGCATCGCCGAGTAATGCGCCTGGCCGATCTGCAGCTTGGAGGCGTCGTTCATCAGCAGCTTCTGCACCGCCGCCAGCGAGTTGGGTCCGCGCAGCTGAATGTCCCCCATATGGCTGACATCGAAGATGCCCACGCCAGTGCGCACGGCGGTGTGCTCGG
>CAXTVC010000033.1:0-30937 GCA_964247615.1 uncultured Acidobacteriaceae bacterium | reverse complement strand
CCCATATGGCTGACATCGAAGATGCCCACGCCAGTGCGCACGGCGGTGTGCTCGGCTACCAGGCCTGCATATTGCACCGGCATGTCCCAGCCGCCAAAGTCGACCATACGGGCCTTGTGCCCGTGGTGCGTGGCATGGAGCGCCGTACGGCGCAGCAGCTTTTCGGCAAGGGATTCATCGGAAATCGCCATATCTTCATCCTCAAACAGGGTTTTTGCGCCAGAGATACGGCGCGGTCTCGCCCAGCCTACTACCTTTGGCGAGCCTCTTGTTTATGGGTGCGTGGCCCATGTCTGACGACCCCGACCCGCGCTCCCTATGCCGACTTGCGTGCAGCACGCCGCTCCCGCAGGTTCGCGCGCAGAAAGCTGCTGATGGAGAAGTACCCAAACAGCGCAGCAAAGCCCACGAATACCCAGAGATGATGGAGGTCATTCGCGGGTGCCGAGGAGGTGCGCAGAGCACCACGCTGCCGCCACGCCCCGCTTGCCATAGCCAGTGCAATGACGGCAAAGAACAAACCGGTGACCCGCAGCCAAAGCGCCCCTGAGTATGTAGCAAGCGGCCCCCACATCGAGCGGCCCGCGCCACGCAACTGTGCCGCAGAGGGAGCCTTCACCCGGCTACGAGGGGAAGCCGCTGGGGGAACTGTCCCGGATTGTGGCTG
Source organism: uncultured Acidobacteriaceae bacterium (assembly GCA_964247615.1). Taxonomy (GTDB): domain Bacteria; phylum Acidobacteriota; class Terriglobia; order Terriglobales; family Acidobacteriaceae; genus Granulicella. The sequence continues at coordinate 30,270 of CAXTVC010000033.1, read as the reverse complement.
CGCCTGCGCCCGGGTCTGGTTCGACACCACGGTCTGGGGCCCTGGACGGGCGGCGCGCGGGTCGGGTGCGGTCGCTGCCTCGGCCACGGCGGCCAGCGTCCTGGCGGCATGTCGTGTCCCGTACCCCAAAGCTCGGCCTAAGCGGACCTTATCCACGTCCCCAGTGTACCCAGAGACGGCAGGCGCGGGCTGGCTGGCAGCGGGCCGCCCTGCCTGAGCAGCGGCCGGAAAAGGGGATCGAACGCGGCGACACACCCTCCTCCTCCGGCTCTGCATCCAAATCGCGAAAAGGGCAGGACGTTACACTTGTCCCTACGAAAATTGAGGATTTGAGACATCTATGAAAAAGCTGATCTGGTCACTGTCCGGTTTGTGCGCCGCTGCTGCGGGCTTTCTTGTCTGGAGCCGCAAACAGCAGGCTCAACCCGTAGAGGACCTGGCCCACCGTCTGGAAGAAGCCTGGGCTGATCACCATACCCGCGTATAAGCATCTGCCCCGCGGTTTTCACGTCAGGTCACACCTCTTCCGGGGCATGTTCAATGTTCCGGAGGAGGCGTACCTTAAAATAAGTAGTGGTTGTACCCGCCTCTGCCGTTCCCGTTGGAGCATCGTGCGGGAAAACCATTGCGGGGCTTGCACTCTGCCCAAAGCCGGAGGTGGCGTTGAATCAACAGGTCAAAAACCTCATCCAGAAGCTTGGCGAAGCGATTCACGAGTCTGTAAGTGAATCGGACAACATCGCTGAGGTCGTCAAAGAGATCCGTGAGCAGGGCTTCGATGTGGTCCTCATGCTCGAGGCGACCATCGGCCTCAATCAGGTGGATCACGACGCGGAAGAGGCCAGCGCAGAGGAGACTATCGAAGGTCCCTTCACGCGCACCGATCTCAGCTTTCTGAAGAGCCTGCGCATCACCACCGAGGAGAACGACCCCAGCTAGACCTCCTCTAGGCCCAACCCGAAGATTTTCGGGCGCGCGCATGCTACATTCGGGCGTCCCACATTTTGAGTTTTGACGTCTGAGGGTGTGACCCGCGAGGTGAATGGAAGATGAGAGACACACTGGGTGTTTTGCTTGCCGGGGGAGCCGGTGAACGACTTTTCCCCCTGACACGCGATCGTGCCAAACCCGCTGTGCCGTTTGCCGGCCAGTACCGCATTATCGACATCACGCTGTCCAACTGCATCAACTCCGACCTCCGCAAGGTCTACATCCTCACCCAGTACAAGGCCCTGAGCCTGAACCGGCACATCCGCGAGGGCTGGGGATCGGTCGTCGCCACGGAGTTGGGCGAGTTCATCGAGATCCTGCCGCCCATGCAGCGCGTCTCTAAAAGCTGGTACCAGGGCACCGCCGACGCGGTCTTTCAGAACATCTATTCAATCGGCGCCGAAGAGCCCAAGTATGTCCTGATTCTCTCGGGCGACCACATCTACAAAATGAATTACGCGCTGATGATGGCGCAGCACTGTGAATCGGGCGCCGATGTCACCATCGCTACGCTGCCCATCAAGCCGGAAGAGGTGTCTGCCTTCGGCGTTGTGGAAATCGCCAAAAATGGCGAGGTCACAGGCTTCATCGAGAAGCCAAAGCAGACCGATCTGCGCTCTCCCTTCGACCCGGAGATGGTCGACGCCTCAATGGGTATCTACCTGTTCAACACCGACGTGCTGCTGCCGGAGTTGATGCGTGACGCGGAAGACCCGGACTCCAAGCACGACTTCGGCCATGACATTCTGCCCAAACTACTCGGCCGCTATCGCGTGCAGGCGTACAACTTCGTTGACGAAAACAAGAAGCAGGCGCTGTACTGGCGCGATGTGGGCACGCTGGACGCCTACTACGAGGCCAACCTGGACATCGCCAACTTCGTCCCGGTCTTCAACCTCTACGACCGCAGCTGGCCCATGCGCACCCGCGCCTACCAGTACCCACCAGCCAAGTTCGTCTTTGGGGAGCCCGGCCGCACGGGCATGGCCATCAACTCGATCGTTTCACCAGGCTGCATCATCTCGGGAGCTGTGGTTCGCTCCTCGGTGCTCTCACACGATGTGCGCGTGAACAGCTACGCGGATGTGGATGCAAGCGTAATCTTTTCGCACGTCAATGTCGGCCGCCACTGCCGTATCCGGCACGCCATCATCGACCGGAACGTGAACATCCCTGATGGTACCGTCATCGGCTACGACGCGGAAGAAGACAAAAAGCGGTACTTCGTCTCGCCAAGCGGTCTCACCGTGGTAACCCGCGACTACTCCGTCTACGAGAACCCGGTCTCACCGGAGTTCCTCGCGCAGAACTTTTGAGGGCAGGGAATAGTGAGTAGTTAAGAGTGAATAGTGAGGTACAAAGCTTGTATTCACTATTCACTGCTCACTATTAACTATCTCGCCTACCTCTTCCCGAACCGGTACACCACACCACCGCTGATCGAGAAGAACTCCCGTGTCTCGGTGCCGAAATGCTCGAAGATCAGGTCGGGCGACAGCCGGACTGCGTACTTGGGCGCGATGTTGAAGTCCACGGAACCGCCGATGGCGCCCCAGGGGCTGGTGCTGTTGTTGTACAGACCAAATGCCTCGGGCGACGTGTTCGGATCCAGGTTGGCGTCGTTCCTGATCGAGTGATCGAACTTGCCATGCGTGGCACCGACCAGCGCGTGGTAATCGATAGCCGCATAGCGGTTCTTCGGTCCGCGGTAGTTCACACCGCCGGAGAGGATGTTCTGAAACACCAGGGCGCGGGTGTTGGCCAGCGGCGGCGTGGGAATCAGATCCGTGGTGCCCGCCTCGAAGCGATAGTCTGCGGCAATGCCCAGGTGAGATCCCAGCCAGTATGTGCCCATCAGCTCGCCGCCACCAAGGTTGTAGCGCTTGGGGAGGTTCTGGCCGGCCTGCCCGTTCATGAGGCTCAGGCCGCCGTAGATCTCAAACTTGTCGTCGTACTGGGTCACCCGCGTCGGATTGATCCGCTGGATCGCGACCGGATTGCGGATGGGCGCGCTACCCGGGGCGGCCGTTCCGCCCGTCTGGCTGGAGCTTGAGGTCTGCGCAGGGGCGGCCAGCGTCATCAAGGGCAGGGAAGCGACGATCAGCAGGTGGCGGGCGGTGCGAAGCAAGGGCAAACGATTTTCGAACAACATCATCCTCGTGGGGCGGGGCTCAGGGAGGAACCGGAACGCCAACTCGCGCGCCGGAACAACGCGCAACTCGTTCAGGATATACCGCGCGGCGCGCCCAGCCCGGCTCCCGGACCCCGCGAATCGACAGATCTTTGCCCTCTGCCAGGGTGCGAGGCACCGGCAATCCAATCGCCTCCCCGCATCGTTCCTGCATCAGAGCAAGCAGGCTCTCCAAACCGCCGTCGGCAACCGGGCTGGCGTGCAAGAATGGTGAGTGCTGTGATGGAGGCTGCGCCTCTCGCAGCAGGGAGAAAAAGACCATGGGTGAACTCTTTACACCGACCCACCTGATCGTGTTGGCCGTCGTGGCCGTTGTGTTGTTTGGCGGCAAGAAGCTTCCTGAGCTCGGCAAGGGCCTTGGCGAAGGCCTGCGTGGCTTCAAGGACGGCATGAAGGGCATCACCGACGAGCCGACAAGCACCACCAAGCCCGGCGAGACCGCCCATATCGTCACTCCCAAGGTCGTCGAAGAGACCAAGACCCCCCTCGTTTAAATCGCAACTGCGAGGGACCGGCGAGCCCTGTCGGACTTCGTAGCCGTGTCTATTTGTTACGGGCGGGAACTCCGCGTATGGTGAACGGGACGCGTTAGGCCGTCCCGGAGCCTGTTAATGAAGCTGAAGTCGCCGTACCTCGTGAAGCCCGGCTCCAAGGTCAAGCTCTCCTCCGTAGCAACCGACGCAAGGGGGGATGTCGCTGACCAGGATGCCGCAGCGCAGATCCTGAAGAAAAACCAGAAGCACCTGTCCCAGGTGCAGGAAAAGCTGTATGCCTCCCAGGGCAAGGCGCTCCTGATTGTCCTCCAAGGCATGGACACGGCCGGAAAAGACGGCACGATCAGCAGCATCTTCTCCGGCATCAATCCACAGGGTTGCAATGTGGCCTCCTTCAAGGTGCCGACGTCCCTGGAAGCACGGCACGACTTTCTGTGGCGATGCCATCGCGAGGTCCCCCCACGAGGCATGATCGGCATCTTCAACCGATCGCACTACGAGGATGTCCTTTCGCCTCGCGTCCATGGGGTTCTGTCGAAGAAGCAAGTGGCGGGACGCCTAGGGGATATCAACGCCTGGGAGCAGACTCTCACAGACAACGACGTCGTTGTGCTCAAGTTCTTCCTGCACATCTCCCACGACGAACAGACCAAGAGACTGCAGGCTCGGATCGACGATCCCAGTAAGCACTGGAAGCTCTCGCCTTCCGACTTCCAGGAACGCCAGTACTGGGCCGACTACCTGGCGGCGTACGAGGACATCTTCACGGAAACGAGTCAAAAGCATGCGCCGTGGTTTGTGATCCCCTCGGACCATAAGTGGTTCCGCAACGTGGCGATCTCCACGATTCTGGTCGACGCTCTGGAGGGCCTGAAGCTGGACTATCCAGCCCCGACCTTCGACCCGACAGGGATCGATGTCAAAACCGAGGGGCAAAAGCGTGTCGCCGAAGAGGTCAAGAAACGGGCGGATCCTGAGACTGCGGCATCCCCGTCGAAGAAGGCACGCTAACCCTAGACTTACGGCCGGCTGCTCTTGTGATCTCGTTAGCCGGGCGAGTGCAGCGTAACCAGCACGACCGCGACCCCGGCCAGGCCCATACCCAGTAGCTGGCGTCTTCCTGGTCGTTCGTGCAGGACAGCTGCTGCCAGCAGGATGGTCGACGCCGGATACAGCGACGCGAGCACCGCCGCAACGTCGAGGCGTCCAGCGCGGGTGGCCGCGATATAGAGCAGGTTCCCGCCTGTATCAAGCACCGCTACGCCCAGCGCCCACCCCCATCCTGCTTTGGAAAGCCAACGCTCGACCCCGTGGAGCCCCTTTGCCTTTCGTCCATACCCAAAGTATAAGAACAGGCAGGTCAGCACGCTGCCGGTGCGTGCCAGGACCAGGGGCTCGATGACGCCCAGGGAATTGGCAAACTTCAGGCCAGCAAAGTACAGCCCAAAGCCAATTCCGCCTGCGATCGCGAGGCCCATGGTGCCGTGAGTCTCCAAAGTTTGATTTTGCCCCGCATCGGCCGAAGGCTCGGGAGCCGCGACCATCCAGATAGCAATGGCTGCCACCAGAAAGCCCGTCAAGCGCAGCCCGGAAGGGCGGCCTTCCAGCAGGATCCCGACGACCGCCGGGATCGCCGCAGCCAGTAGACCACTGACCGCCGCCGAAGCGCCCATCGCTCCTCGCGCCAGTGCCATATAGAACGCGGTAATGGAAAGGCCAGCGACCACCCCGCAGCCCAACCCCCAAAACACCGGCCAGCCACGGAGCAACAACTGGTGCTGGGCGACCAGCCACGTTCCGAGAACCGCCAGGCTGAGTCCATGCGCGGTGATCATCACCCGCAATGCACCCCGCATCGTCGAACCGGCGGCCTTGGACCCCATGCCCCCAGCAAAGTCGCCGCCGCCCCAGGAGACCGCCGCCAACAGGGCGAGTGCAGCGCCGGCTGCACCGCCCGATCCAAGCACAGGCACCGATCTACGGCTGAATGGCACCGGCAGGCGAACTGGCCGCGCTCCCGGGGGTGGAGGTCGTCGCCGTGGGGCGGTTCGGTGTGGATTGCTGCCCGTTCGGGTAGTAGCCTTTCGGAGCAATCACGTCCAGGCTCGGACGCAGCACCTTGACCTCCACCGTGCGGAACTTGCCGTCGATGAAGGGCTCGTGGCTGTAGTACCCGATGATGTACTGGGTGCGGACCTGCTCGGCCAGCTTGGCAAAGCTGTCCTGGATACCCCGGGGCCTGTATTCGGGGTCGCACTGGCCGCCTGTCACGTCCGCATAGTGGGGCAACACGTCATCGCGCATTTGCAGGGGAAGATGGATACGGTCGAGGAAGCCGAGACCCGGCAGCGCAGAGTCACCCACCAGTGTGCCGTAGACCGCGATCTGGTTGGTCTGCAGGAAGCGCACGACCTCCTTCACCTTGGCCTTGGATCCATACTCCTTGCCGTCCGAAATCACGTAAATCACGCGCAGCCGATTTCTGCCGGCCTTGGCAACGGTCTCCGCAGCCGTCAGAATGGCATCGTTCAGGGTGTGGAACTCGCGTTCCGGGGTCTGCATGATGACGCCCGCGGAGTTGTTGCCATTCGTGTTGGGGTCAACTGGGAGGTTGTTCTTCACCGTCGTCTGCGACAGCGGCCCGCCCATGTTCATGTTCGGTTCGCGGCCCACGGATTTCGACTGCTCCAGGGCAAAGGTGACGCGTGTGCTCTGCGCTCCGGAAAACCCGCTTTGCTGCTTTACGCCGTTGTTATACGTGAAGATCGAAACCTCATCGTAGGGCGCGAACGCCGCCTGCAGCGCATTGAGGGAGGCGTTAATCTTCCGCATCGTGTCAAAGGTGACGCTCTGGTCGATGACGATCGCCACGGAAAGCGGCGTCGGTTCGGCAGTGAAGAGTTTGGGAGATTGCTTGAGCCCGTTCTCGAAAACCTGCACGTCCCGGTAAGTGAGCCCGGGGACAAGGCTGCCCTTGGAGTCCTTGACCGTGAAGGGAACCTGGTGGAAGTTGACCTGGACGCTGATGGAAGCCGCGTGGCTTTCAGGCGCGGGCCCCGCGTCGGCATCGTCCTGCGCCGCCTGGCTTGGCGCGGGGGTAGATGGCAAGGTACTGCCCACGGCCGGTTGGCTGGCCACAGGTTGCGCCACTGGCTGGGGCGCGGGAGCGTTGATGGACGGCGCTGTTGGCGTAATGGTGTTCAACTTTGGCAGGGTCTGCGGCGTTGGCGCGTCGGGCACCCCGCTGGTCTGTGCCGTGGCCGCCGCGCCCGCACAAAGAAGGCTCGCGCCCATCGCCCACTGCCACACCTTCAAGCTTGCCAACCGCATCCGTATCCTCATTCCTTCGCCACGCTCTGCGGCTGCTTCCCCAAAGAAGCTGTTCTTCTAAGGATATCAGCGCACATCCGAGACTTACCTTGTCAGACGCACGCGCACCCTTCTCCGTTGCGCCCCCTCCCGGGAGATTGCCGGTCGGTTCCGCCAGACCGCCGGAAGTGTCCCGGATTGGAACGAACTTGACGGAGCAAAGGGGTGAAAGCCGGCCTGTCGCCTAAAGTGCGGCTGTCGTCGTCTAATACGGTGTATGCGCCCCCAGAATCTACGCCGCTTCGCGCTGTATGCGGCCCTGTCCGCCTTCGCCCTGGTGCCTGCCCTCCATGCCCAGGAGGCTCCGACGCCCGATGGCCCGCCGCCGATGAGCACCGCCCCGCCGCCCGAGCCGGAGACGGCCCACTCCGGCGAGACCCTCAAGGTGAACGTGAATCTGGTGAACGTGTACTTCTCCGTTCGCGACAAGAACGGCTTCGTCACCGGTCTTACCAAGGATTCCTGCCAGGTCGCCGAAGAACATGAGGCGCAGACCGTCAAACGGCTCACCCAGGAGAAAAACCTCCCCCTGACGATCGGGATTCTGCTCGATACCTCCGGCAGCCAGACCAACGTGCTGCCCCTGGAGAAGGACTCGGGCGCGCGCTTCCTCAAGGAGGTCCTCACGCCCAAGGACGAGGCTTTCCTGATCTCCTTTGACGTGAATGTCGACCTGCTTTCGGATTACACCAACTCGCCCGGCGAACTGCGCCGCGCCATCGACAAGGCCTCTATTAACGAAGCCAGTTCCTCGGGCGGCGTCCCCGGCATCGGCGGCGGTCCCTTTCCCACCTCGAACCCGCGCGGCACGCTGCTCTATGACGCTGTCTACCTTGGCACGCATGACAAGCTGCAGTCCCAGGTGGGCCGTAAGGTGCTGATTATTTTGACCGATGGGCAGGACCAGGGATCGCAGGTGAAGATCAAGGAAGCCATCGAGGCCTCGCAGAAGGCGAACACGATTGTTTACCCGATCCTGATTGCCGATCGAGGCTCCTACGCTGCTGCTGGCATGATCTACACGGGCTCCGGCCAGATGGATCAGCTGGCCCGCGAGACAGGTGGTCGCGTCATCAATGTCGGCAACAACGGCCGTCGGCTGGAAGATGCATTTGACCAGATCCAGGACGAGTTGCGGACCCAATACCTGCTCAGCTACACGCCGACCAACAAGAAGGCTGACGGCTCGTATCGCCATCTGGACATGACCTGCGGCAAGGACAACAAGGTTCAGGCGCGCAAGGGATACTACGCAATCGGGTCAGAGGATCAGGCGGCCAGCGAGTAGGCCTGCGGTCAGACTTCGTTCAGGGCTTTGCTGTCGCGTCTTCTGGGGTCGAAGCTGGCGTAAGCGGCTCAACGGTATGCGTGTCGATCTCCTCGGCCAGCCAACCCTCCGCTCCAAAATCCCGCAGCACAATCGTCATCACCAGGTTGTCCTCGGGCGGATCGGACCGTCCGGAAGGGTTCTTCCAGCTGGCATGCAGGGCGATCACACCGGGACCCAGCTTGCGCTGATCCAACAGCTTGGGTGCCGCGAAGTGCGCGTTGTGAAACGGCCCATTGTGAAGCCAGGTCACGCTGCGACGCACCTCATCCCGCCCGTCGGCAGCCACACCGAACCGGTTTACGGACACACAGTCATCGGCGTGCAGTCTCACGATGGCGTCCACGTCGTGCGTGTCCCAGGCCTTGCCCCAGAGCTCAAGGAACTGCTGCGGCGAAGCGACCGTCTGCCCATAGCCAGGCACCCCCACACCCACCGCAAGGGTCAGGAGACGCGCGACAACGGAGAAAGATCTCATAAAGCGAGCATAGCCCTGCGCGTCGACGAAAGAAACCCCTGACGGCTTCCCCTTTCGCGCCAGAGAGGGAAACCCGAAAGATGCAGCGTCCTCCGGGTCCTTCTCTCGTCTCGTGAGAGCTCCTCAGGCCTCCATGGCTCCCGAATACACCGCCATACCCGCAACGGCATCCACGCCCATCGCATCCAGCGCGTCCACCTCGGCCTGCTCCCGGATCCCGCCGGCAACGATCAGCTGCTTTGCTGTCGTGGAGCGCAGAATAGCGGCGACATCAATCGGAAAGCCGGTCATCGTTCCTTCGGTATCGACGTGGGTATAAAGAAAGGCGGATGTGAAGTCTTCCAGCCAGGTGACGGCCTCTTCCGGCGTAAGGTCCACCTGCTCCTTCCAGCCCCGCACCGCGACACGGCCGTTCTTGGTGTCTACCGAGAAGCACAGGGCATCCTCTCCCAGCGCACGCTTCAACTCTTCTGCGAACTCCAGCCGGATGAGCGCGTGCCGACGCTTCGCCTGCCCCGCTTTGGTCTCCGCCGGCTCTGCACCGAACAGGCTTGACCCGTAGATGACGCGCTTTGCACCCGCGTCCAGCAGGCGTCGGCCGTCCTCGGCAGTCCGCAGGCCGCCTCCTACCTGACAGGGCAAACGCGCGCAGATCATCTCAATCAGCTCGCGGTTTTCGCCCTGGCGCATGGCTGCATCCAGGTCAATGAGCTGCACCAGGGGGTACTTTGAGAAGCGCTCGATCCAGTATTCAAAATCATCAAAGGCAAGCTTGAGGGTCTCGCCCTGCACGAGCTGCACGATGCGGCCGCCCATCAGGTCGATTGAAGGAATGAACATATCCCTCATTCTCGCAGGCGGCGCCAACGCCCCCCCGCTGACCTTAGAAGTGCAGCACGAGGCCAGTGTTCACGGTGAAGATTCCGCTGGTTTTGCCGTTGAACAGCCCAAAGGCCTGCCCGCCGCCAATCTCCACCACCCGGACATCCAGGATGGGCAGCAGCGGCAGATCCAGGCCGCCAAGCACCTCGTAGGCCGCGCCCTTGTTACTGAAGTTGGAGGTGCTGGCCGGCACGCTCTGATTCGGCGTCGAGGTGGCAAAGTACCCTGCGGATACCTGCCCGTAGGGCCTGATGTGCAACACCGGCGGCTTCGCCGTCACCTTGAACCCGACCATGCCGGTCTGCACACCCGGCGTCCCGGGCTTGTCGGAGCCACGGAAATCAACGCCAAGATCCACCAGCCCCAGCGGCACCAGGCGCACCGTCACACCTCCACCAAAGCCGGCCACCGTCAGCGACCGGTACTGCTCCGTGCAGACACCGTTCGTATTGCAGGTGGAGCCGGTCGGCAGGTTGGAGACGTGCGGAATCGAGAGCGTCCCGTAGACCTCTACAAATTGACCGTGTGCCGGAAGGCAGCAGGTCGCGCCCAGAACGAAAGGGAGAACAGCCAGAGAACGCATTGTGAAGCTCCAGGACAGGCGTAATAAGAAGGGCTGTGCGCATGGTAGCGCACAGCCCGTTTGGCATCCGCAAGGCGCGGGTCTAGTTGAAGCCTCGGCGTGTGCGGTTGGTGGCGTTCTCACGCTCCCGTTCCCGCATACGATCCGCCGCCTGGGCTGCATCTTCGTTGCGCCGACGCTTTTCACCGGCCGTGAAGGTCCGGCCCTCGGAACGCGAAATGCGCTTGTGAGCCGTCATGCCTTCCAGCAAAAACTCTGCGGCAGACACGGCGATCTCTGTCTCCGTCCACTGGTTGATCTTCAGCGGCGTGAGCTTTTCAAAGAGCCCCTGAATTTCCTTCAGCGAGGTCAGCACGTTCTCGGCGGGCTGCTTGTCGTTCAGCTCCACGCTGCCACCCAGGTTGAACCACTGCTCAATCTGCTGCGTGTTGGTGTCGGCGAAGTAGGAGTCATACACCGACGCCACAGACTGACGGATGATCTCGCGAATCACGATCTCCGACCCACGCATCTCGCCCTCATACTCGAGCTCGATCTTGCCCGTGATACCCGGCAGGGCCGCGATAATGTCGCCCACGCGGGGCACCACCAGCGACTCGCCATGCAGCAGCGCACGGCGTTCCGCGTTGGAGACAACCAGCTCCATCGTGGAAATGGGCAGCCGCTGCGAGACGCCGGAGCGCTTGTCCACCTTCTTGTCCTCACGCGCCGCAAAGGCTACGCCTTCAACAATCTGCCGGATGTAGTGCGGGATAAAAATGCGCTCGATGCTGGGGCCGCTCTGGCCTGGGGCATCGGCGTACGCACGCGCTGTCCAGGCCTCCTGCTCGGTGATGGCGATCGCCTCATCCATGGACTCCGGATAATGCGTGCGGATCTCCGAGCCGATACGATCCTTCAGCGGCGTCACGATCTTGCCGCGCGCCGTGTAGTCCTCCGGATTGGCGGAGAAAACGATCGCCACGTCGAGCTCCAGGCGCACCGGGTAGCCCTTAATCTGCACATCACCTTCCTGCATGATGTTGAACAGCGCAACCTGGATCTTGCCGGCCAGATCCGGTATCTCGTTGATGGCAAAGATGCCGCGGTTGGCGCGGGGCAGCAGGCCGTAGTGCATGGTCAGTTCGCTGCCCAGCTCCTGGCCGGAGCGCGCTGCCTTGATCGGGTCTACATCGCCGATGAGATCGGCCACGGTCACGTCCGGCGTCGCCAGCTTTTCCACGTAACGCTCACGCGGCGAGAGCCACGCGATGGGCGTGTCATCACCCTTGGCGCTGATCAGGTCCTTGGAGAACTTGCCCAGCGGCTGGTACGGATTGTCGCGCAACTCGGAGCCCGCGACGTACGGTATGCAGGGATCCAACAGCGTCGTCAGCGCGCGTAGCATGCGGCTCTTGGCCTGGCCACGCAGCCCCAGCAGAATAAAGTTGTGCCGGGACAGCAGGGCATTGATCACCTGCGGCACCACCGTATCGTCATAGCCCACAATGCCCGGAAACAGCGACTCACCCTCGTCGGGACCGCCTGGCGCGGTCGCGCGCAAACGCAGGATGAGGTTGTCGCGCAGTTCGTCTTTTACGCTGCGGTTCACACGCTCCGGCGTGAACGCGCTTTGGCGAAGCTCGCCGAGAGTCTTGGGTAGATCTGTTACTGGGGCCGTTTTCTCAGTCAAAATCGCCATAAGGAAAGTATAGACGGCTGATACAGCAGGGCTCCCGTCCTTTGCGCCCCCTGCCACGGGACGGAAGAAAGTCACGGGAACGTGTGCAGTCATTCAACTGCTTTTGCCTGGCGGCAGCGTATGTCTGCAGGGGCCTTGGCACCACGCTTCGGCCCGTTCGCTAGACTAGAAGGTGCGATGGCATTCTCCCTGTTCGGCAAGCGTGACAAAACTCCCGAACCTTTTGAACGTCCCGAGCCGGTTGCGCCTGAGCGCGCCGGGGAAGAGGCCGACGATCCCGAACGCCGCTCCGGCTTCTTTGAGCGCATGCGCCAGGCCGTCACCCGCACGCGCGATTCGTTCTCCAGCCAGATTGCCTCGGTCGTCGCGCTCACCCGCGAGGTCGATGAGGCCTCGCTGGACGATCTAGAATTTGCCCTGCTCGGCTCTGACATCGGCGCTTCCACCACCGACGAAATCATCTCCCGGCTGCGCGAACGGTCCCTGCGCCAGGGCATCGCGGACGGCGCCGCGCTCAAAGTGGCCTTGAAAGAGGAGATCCGCCGCATCCTCGACGCCGTCAATACGACGGTCGACCATCCTGCCACCGGCCCCGAGGTCGTCATGATGGTGGGCGTCAACGGCACGGGCAAGACCACCACCAGTGGCAAACTCGCCGCCATGCTGCGCCGCAACGGCTACAGCGTCCTGCTTTGCGCCGCCGATACCTTCCGCGCCGCTGCCATTGAGCAGTTGGAGGTCTGGGCACAGCGCTCCGGTGTCGACCTGATCAAGACGAAACAGGGTGGCGACCCCTCCGCCGCCCTCTTTGACGCACTCGCCGCAGCCAAGGCCCGCTCCACCGAGATCGTCATCGTGGACACCGCGGGTCGGCTGCACACCAAGACCGACCTGATGAAGGAACTCGACAAGATGCGCCGCACGGCGGAGCGCCAGGTGCCCGGCTCACCGCACCAGACGCTGCTCGTCATCGACGCCACCACCGGCCAGAATGGCATGCAGCAGGCCCGCCTCTTCACCGAGGCTGCGCGTGTCACAGGCATCGTCCTGACCAAGCTGGACGGCACCGCCAAGGGTGGCATCGTCGTCGCCATCGCGCATGAGCTGGGCCTCCCGGTCCGCTTTGCCGGCGTGGGGGAGAAGATCGAGGACATTCTGCCGTTCGATCCAGCTGCCTTCGTGGATTCACTGCTCGCAGATTAGAGTCCACTGCGGTTTGTAGGGCGGAGCCGAAGATGGCCGGGTCCATGTCATGACACGGCTATTCCTTTGTTGTCCTCCAGTTGTCAAGCTCACTTCCGTTGTAGATCAGAAACACAACTGTTTACTAGAGAGGCACCGAAGGAGTAGTTTTTCGGACGGCGATGTTTGCGATGCTTAGTCGTCACACAAAACTTCCTCTCCTGTAAGGCAAGACCATGCATCAACTGCTTGCAACATTTTTCTCTCTCTTGGTTGCCCTTTGTCATCACACCAGCTTTTCCGCGCGCCCCGTCGAAGCAGCGGAGCTTCCCACAGTCGTGCAGTCGGGCGACAGCTTCGCAAGCCCGGCGCGCATCCTTCCCGACCGCTACCAACTGGCCCGCTACACCACCGCGGATGGCGGCTATGCTGAATCAGCATGCCTCTCCTGCCGTCGGACGGACGCTTCCTCGATCAATCGCTAGATCTGGCGCAGAACGCGGCAGCGTTTGCCTCGCCTAACCCAACGGTCGGTTGTGTGCTCGTGCGGGATGCGCATGTGCTCGGCGCAGGGGCGCACCGCTACGATGGGCGCGATCACGCCGAGATCGCCGCTCTGAAAGCCGCAGCTGCTGCGGGGCATGACGTTCGTGGGGCGACGGCCTATGTCACGCTCGAGCCCTGCTCCCACCACGGCCGCACCGGACCCTGTGCCGACGCGCTCGTAGCCGCCGGGATTGGTCGCTGCATCGTCGCCACGATCGATCCGAACCCGGTTGTGGCTGGCACGGGAATCGCACGGCTGCGCGCGGCCGGTGTCTCTGTCGACCTGCTCGACCCGGAGTCTCTCACCGCGCAACGCGCCCGCAGGCTGAATGATGCCTTTGCTTTCTCCGTGCAGCATGGTCGACCGTTTGTCACTATGAAAATCGCCCTCTCGCGGGACGGCAAGATCGCACCGCGGCCAGAGGCACGATCTACTGGGGCGCCGTTCTGGCTCACAGGCCCGGCAGCCCGTGCCGATGTACAGGTGCTTCGCCACGACGCAGACGTCCTCCTGACCGGCGTCGGCACGGTTCTTGGGGACGATCCGCTGCTGACGGATCGCACCGGTCTGCCGCGCCGCCGCCCTCTGCTTCGGGCCATCCTGGACTCCTCCTTACGCACACCGCCTGAGGCCGCCCTGGTGCGTGAAGCGGACAACGACGTGATCCTGTTTTGCGATGAAGCGGTGGCGGATTCGCGGAGCCGCCAAACTCTGGAAAAATGCGCTCTGCAGATCGTTCCGATTCGGAACCTGCGGCAACCGCAGGGGCTCGAACGGGTGTTGGCTTACTTGCACGAACGCCAGTACCGCTCGGTCATGACGGAAGCTGGCGCGGGTGTAAACGCGGCGTTTCTACAGGCGGGACTGACAGACCGCGTCGTGCTCTACTTCGCCGACTGTGAACTCGGCCCGGAGGCGCTGGCCTTTGCCGGTGGCGGGGAGTCAGCCGAGAGCTTGCAACAGCGGCTTACGACATCATCCCGCGCCAGCTTTCAGAATGGGTCTACGCAGGACGTCCGGCTTGCGGGCTATATCCATGACCCGTGGTCTGGCGTCTAAATAGATGTGCCTTGCGTAGCTTTCGGTGTGGATTCTTTACACTGGAGACGGGATAACAGCTTGCCTCTTCCCGTAAGGGGAGCAAAGTGCCACGGGAAGTTGAGTCATCCTTCTAATCCAGACCTAAGTGCCCTGTTTTGAATATTTTGCACAAAGTATAGGGGAGGGGGTAGGTGATCCCCAAGACCCCGGATAGGCGGAACCCCGAGATGTTTACTGGCCTTGTCGAGACCACCGGCGCCGTCGTCTCACTCCAGCCCACGGGCGGCGCTACCCGGCTGCTGATCGAGGCGCCCGCGCTCGCGGGCCGTTGGCGTCAGGGCGATAGCATTGCAGTGAACGGCGTTTGCCTGACCGCAATCCCTGTCGCTCAATCCGGCCAGTTTGCGGCGGATCTTGCGGAGGAGACGATGCAACGGACCACCCTGTCCCGCCTCGCCGCGGGCGCGGCCGTCAATCTGGAGCTGCCTACTCCCGCCGGCGCGCCGCTGGGCGGACACGTGGTGCAGGGCCATGTGGATGGCGTGGGCACCCTTATCTCCCTGGTACCGCTCGGGTCGGACCTCGACACGGCTGACTGGCGCATGACGATCGGGCTTCCGCCGGAGCTCGGCAAACACGTCGTGCAGCAGGGTTCCATTACCGTTGACGGCATCAGCCTGACCATCGCCAGGCTGCATCCTCCAGAAGTGAATGGCAGCCTCCGCCTTGAGATCGCCGTGATCCCGCACACCTACCGCACCACGCACCTGCATACCCTCCCCGCGGGTGCGCCCGTAAATCTCGAAACAGACGTGCTCGCGAAGTACGCCCAGAAACAGGGGAGAGCTGTGCAAGGGGAGTGGCTCACCGGCGAGTACCTGCTCGCAAACGGCTACTGATGGCTTTAGGAAGTGTCCGGGGCTGGAAAGAGGCCCCGGACTTCTACGCTGAGACGTGTGCTGAGTCGCCACCATTCACGTCATAGGTCGCCCCGGTGACCATCGCCGCGGCATCGCTGGCCAGAAACACGGCAACCGGCGCCACCTGCTCCGGTGTCAGCCAGGGCACACCCAGCGGCACCTTCGGCAGCCTCGCCTTGATCGTCTCCTCTTCGCTCGGGTGCTCGGGCGGAGGCGTGGTCATGGTCTCGCCCACGGCTTGGCTCCAACGTCTGTCGTTGCGCGTTAGCGGTGTGTCAATCAGTCCCGGCTCAATCGTGTTGACCGTGATCCCGTGTTTGCCGAGTTCCAGAGCCGCCGACTTCATCAGGCCGATGATGCCCCACTTCGAAGCCGAATACGCCGCGCCATGCTTCATGCCGTACTTTCCCTGCATGGAGGAGATCAGGATCAATCGCCCGCCGCCCCGCTTCACCAGGTGTGGCGCAAACGCTCGCACGGTGTTGGCGGTGCCGTTCAGGTTGTTGTCGACCGTATCGTGCCAGTCGGCGTCATCCATCTCCAGCAGCGGCTTGAACGTTTGGATGGCCGCGTTGGCCACCACAATGTCGATGCCGCCGAACTCCTCCTGCACCTCCTCGGCAAGCTCCCGCAGATCTTGAATTTTTCGGATGTCCGCAATCATGGTTTTCCACTTCGGACCGATAGTGCTGAGCAGCTTCCCTGTCTCATCCAGATCCTGCGGCGTGGAGGAGGCATACTCAGGCTTGGCTGACACCTGTGCCGCGATATCCACGGCAATGACGCTGGCTCCGTTGCGTGCCAGGTCCACCGCAATCGCCCGACCGATACCCCGGGCCGCCCCCGTCACCACCGCAACCTTGCCCCGCAGCAAAGCCGGAAACCCCTGCCCCGTCCACACCTGCCCTGCCGCTGTTTGATCTTTCGACTGCTCACTCATGGTTCAACTCCTGCAGACGTCAGATGCGAGGCAGAATCCAGGTGAGCGGAAGTCGTTAGCTCAGGGCAAAGAAAACGGCGCTGTCCTTTGCAGGGCAGCGCCGCTCCATCATCCGGAGCTAAAGCGAGTTCATGTTGTGCAGAAACTCACTATTGTTGCGTGTCTTCCCGAGCTTATCCGAGAGCAACTCCATCGCTTCGACGGGCGACAGGGGATTCAGCACTTTGCGTAGGATCCATGTGCGCTGCAGCTCGTCCTTGGGAATCAGCAGCTCTTCCTTCCGGGTGCCGGAGCGCTGGATGTCGATGGCCGGGAACACGCGCTTGTCGACCAGCTTGCGCTCCAGGATGACTTCCATGTTGCCCGTACCCTTGAACTCCTCGAAGATGACCTCGTCCATGCGCGAGCCGGTTTCCACCAGCGCGGAGGCGATGATGGTCAGCGATCCACCCTCTTCGATATTGCGTGCCGCGCCGAAGAAACGCTTCGGACGTTGCAGGGCGTTCGAATCGACGCCGCCCGACAGCACTTTGCCGCTGGGCGGAACGATGGTGTTGTAAGCACGCGCGAGACGCGTGATGGAGTCGAGCAGAATGACCACATCGCGCTTGTGCTCCACGAGGCGCTTGGCCTTTTCGATCACCATCTCGGCGACCTGAACGTGTCGAGCCGCGGGCTCGTCAAAAGTCGAGCTGATGACCTCGCCCTTCACCGACCGCTGCATGTCGGTCACTTCTTCCGGGCGCTCGTCGATGAGCAGAACGATGAGTACGACCTCCGGATGATTTGCCGTAATCGAATTCGCAATCGACTGCATCAGCACGGTTTTGCCGGTGCGGGGTGGCGCCACGATCAGGCCACGCTGGCCCTTGCCGATCGGGGTCAGAAGGTCGAGCACGCGACCCGAGATGCCCTCACGCACGGTCTCCATCTTGATCCGTTCCTGCGGATAGAGCGGGGTGAGATTGTCGAACAGAATCTTGTTGCGGGTCTCTTCGGGCGACTCGAAGTTGATCGCCTCGATCTTGACCAGCGCGAAGTACTTTTCGCCCTCATGGGGGCTGCGGACGTTGCCGCTGATCGTGTCACCGGTCTTCAGATCGAATTTGCGGATCTGGCTGGGCGAAACGTAGATGTCATCGGGGCCGGGGAGGTAGTTGTAATCCGGCGAGCGCAGGAAGCCGTAGCCATCGGGCAGGATCTCAAGGACGCCCTCTGCAAAGATATGACCCTCTTTTTCGCTCTGGGCCTGCAGAATTTTGAAGATGAGGTCCTGCTTGCGCAGAGCGCTGGTGCCGGCGATTTCTAGGCCGCGGGCGAGCTTGCCTAGTTCGGCAATGCTCTTCTCTTTCAATTCAGAAATTGTCATTGGATTTCGGGTGTGTTTCCTTCAGTGATGAATGGGGTGAAGCAGGAGGGAAAAGCGGGCAGCAGAGAAGTTACAGCAGAAGCTGCAAGAGCAGGGAAGCAGAAAGCGGAAGGGGGGAGTTGCGGATGGGTATTGCAGAGGAGTTAGTTGCTTAAATTGCGCTTAGCGTAGCAGAATTCACACAGAACGCAAGTAAAAAATGCGGCAGGGCCGCGCAGCTTACGCTGCGCGACGCTCAGTTGCCAAAACCTCGTCCTGCTCGGCCTCACCAAAGGTGTCTCCCATGGGAACCGTGTCCTTGAACCGCTCCAAAACGTCGTTCGTGGTGTCCTGCAGACGGGTGTTGGGCTTGTGCAGCTTGCGCGTCGCCTTGGAAGCGAGCTGGCAGAGCTGGTAGCGGTTGGTTACGTGGGTAAGGGCTCCAAAAATCAAATCTGAGCGCATAGGTGAAAATCTCTCCTCAAGGTTTGCTGAGGCCGGATAAACGTGCGTTTCCGTGCCTGTAAGGCGGTGCCTCTAGGGATCGGTGAAGTAGCGATATAGATCCCGGTTTAAGGTTTTAGACGCGGGAGCGTTGCTCCAAGATGCGTCCCTTCAGTACTGTTTTCCCCTGGATGCCCCTATACACGCAAAAATCCGCTCTGCACTTGCAGAACAGGAACAATTGCTTCAGGACGTACGTTCGTTGCAGCAGAAACCCTGCCAGGACAACCAACCGTGATGCGGCGACGCCGGACCAACAGATTGCACCTTACAAGGCAGGCGGCTAGGGGTCAATCCTTATTTTGGAAGGGAAGCGCAAAAGTCATACTGAAAACGGGAGAGGTCAGCATAGAGCGACCTTTATGGGCTGGATACATGAACTCAATGGGTCCAGTAGCTTCGATCTAAGGTCCTGTATTGAATGGCCTCCGCAATGTGCTTCACCGCGATCGCTCCGGCACCTTCCAGGTCTGCAACTGTGCGCGCAACTTTGAGGATGCGGTCGTGCGCCCGCGCACTCAGGCCCTGCTGCATCATGGCCCGTTCCAGCAGCCGCTCGGCGTCGCTGGACAACTCACAATGCTGGCGGATCTGACTGCTGCTCATTTGGGCATTGGAAAACACGGCCCGGCTCGGAGAGCGGCGGGTTCCTCCGGTTCGGGCACCATCTTCCAGAAAACGCGCGTGCTGCCGTTCGCGGGCCTCCGTAACCCGTTCCCGGATTGATGCGGAGCTCTCCGTTGGGGCTCCGCCGCGCAACTCCTTGTACTGCACCGCCGGCACCTCGATGTGGATATCGATCCGGTCGAGCAGTGGACCGGAGACCTTGCTGACATAGCGCTGGATCATTGGCGGCGTACACAGGCATTCACGGCTCTTGTCGTTGAAATAGCCGCAGGGACAGGGGTTCATGGCCGCGGCCAGCATGAAACGCGCCGGAAAGCTGAGGCTCATGGCTGCCCGAGAGATGGTCACGTTACCGTCCTCAAGCGGCTGCCGCAGTACCTCCAGCACGTTGCGCGGGAACTCCGGCAGTTCGTCCAGGAAAAGTACGCCGTTGTGCGCAAGCGAGACCTCGCCTGGCCGCGGGATTACACCACCGCCGATGAGCCCGGCGTCCGAGATCGTGTGGTGCGGTGCCCGAAAGGGGCGGCGCGTTACCAGGCCTTCGTCCTTGTTGAGCACGCCGGCTACCGAATGGATCTTGGTCGTCTCGAGCGCTTCCTCAAATCGAAGCGGCGCCAGGATCGAGGGCAGCCGCTTGGCCAGCATCGTCTTACCCGAGCCTGGCGGTCCGATCATCAGGATGTTGTGACCGCCGGCGGCGGCGATCTCGAGGGCGCGCTTTGCGGTGTGCTGGCCGCGCACATCGGCGAAGTCGGGGAGGCCCTCGTGGGTCTCCGCCAGGAGTTGTTTCGACGCCACCTTCAGCGGCTCTGCACCGATGGCGCCCAGTGCCGCGCTGTTGAGCAACTCGCGTACTTCCAGCAGGCTGCGTACCGGATAGACATTCACGCCGTCCACGACCGCAGCCTCGCGCGCGTTGGCTGCCGGGATCAGCAGGTTCTTTATGCCAGACGCCTTGGCTGCGATGGCGATCGGCAGCATGCCCTGCACCGCGCGCAGACCACCATCCAGGCCCAGTTCGCCGACCAGAACGAAGTCGCTGACGTCCTTGTTGGCCAGACCGCCGTAGGCGCCCAGGATGCCGACAGCAATCGGCAGATCGAACCCGGAGCCTTCCTTCTTCAGGTCGGCAGGGGCGAGGTTGATGGTGATGCGTGTCGGGGGCAGCTCAAAGCCGGAGTTTTTGATTGCGGAACGCACCCGGTCGCGGCTTTCGCGCACGGCCGCATCGGGCAGGCCCACGGTCGAAAACGTCTCTTCCTGCGTCTTTACGCCGGAGAAGTCGACTTCGACATCGATAAGGTGCGCATCGATGCCATATACCGCTGCCGAGCGTGTCTTGAAGAGCATTGCCGTGCTTACAACCGCCTGATCCTGCCTGCGAGGCTCGAAGTGGCCACAGGCTAGCACCGGTGGGGGACAGACTCCCATACCACTTTCGCCCCTACAATGACGGAGGCGCCCACGCCACTATGAACACCAGCCTTTTTGAACTCTTCAAGATCGGAATCGGGCCTTCCAGCTCGCACACTGTCGGCCCCATGCGCGCGGCAAATCACTTTGCGGCCGAGCTGGTGGCGCAGATGCCCACACCAGCGATCAGCCGCATCGTGGCCGACTTGTATGGTTCGCTGGCGCTTACCGGGATCGGTCATGGAACCGACCGCGCCATCATCTTTGGCCTGATGGGCGAGGCCCCGGACACCGTCGCGCCACACCTGATGGACGGCATTCTGGCGGAGACCCGTCGTAGTGGCGAGATTCGACTCTTTGGCAAGCACGCATTTCGGTTCAGCGAGTCGGCCGACATCCGCTTTCACCGCGACCAGATGTATCCGGATCCCGCGGAGCCGGCACACCCAAATGGGCTGCGCCTGACGGCCTTTGAGGAGGAGGGTGGCGTGCTGCTGTCGCGCGTCTTCTACTCCGTCGGTGGTGGGTTCATCCTGACGGCTGAGGAATTCGCGAACGCCTCCGGTGCAACGAAGCGGGACGTGCCGTACCCTTTTGCCAGCTCAGCCGATCTGCTCCGCATGGCCGGCGAACATGGCCTCTCTATCGCAGAGGTCGTACTGGCGAATGAGGTGGCCTCCCTGGACGATCCAGCGATCCGCTACCGCATCGATCGCGTGCTGCAGGTGGGTCAGCCCACCGCATTGCAGATGACCGATCAGCCTCCAGAGGCAGCCTTACAGACCGCTGAGCAAACGATTGCGACTGCCATTCTGACGCTTTGGCAGGTCATGGTGGAGTCGATCGATCGAGGTATCGCTACCGAGGGCACCCTGCCCGGAGGCCTGAACGTGCGCCGCCGTGCGCCGGGCCTGGCGCGCCGTCTCGCGGCCATGGACGCCGTTGGCAAATTTCGCGATCCGCTGGCGCCTCTGGACGCGGTGACTCTGGCGGCGATGGCCGTTAACGAAGAGAACGCTGCCGGGGGCCGTGTGGTGACTGCGCCCACCAATGGGGCGGCCGGCGTGGTTCCCGCCATCGCTTACTACTACCTGCATCATGCCAGCCAGGGGCTCACCGAGGCGGAGCGCACCGCCGGCCTGCTGCGCTACTTTCTTACCGCCGCGGCAATTGGGATTCTTTACAAGGAAAACGCCTCCATCTCCGGCGCGGAGGTGGGTTGCCAGGGTGAGGTGGGTGTGGCCTGCTCGATGGCCGCTGGTGGACTTGTGGCTGCACTGACCTCGCCCCTCGATCCGCTTCTGCAACCGGAGGAGCGCCGGGCCGCGGTCATCGACATCAACGCCCAGATTGAGCACGCCGCCGAGATCGGCATGGAACACAACCTGGGGATGACCTGCGATCCGATCGGCGGGCTGGTGCAGATCCCCTGCATCGAGCGCAACGGCATGGGGGCAGTGAAGGCCGTCAATGCCGCGCGACTGGCCATGAACGACACCGGTACGCACAAGATCTCGCTCGATCAGGTCATCGAGACGATGTATCGCACCGGTCTGGACATGCAGTCGCGCTACAAGGAGACCTCGCTCGCCGGTCTCGCGCTCAACATCATCGAGTGCTAGGACGTCGACGCATGCACAATAGCCCGCTCGCGTTTTACGACGATCTCGCCAGCTACTATCACCTTATCTTTGACGATTGGGACGCTGCTATCGAGCGTCAGGCCCGCGTCCTTGAGCCCCTGCTCACATCTCGGCTCCCACCAAGGCAGCTGGAGATCCTCGACTGTGCGTGCGGCATAGGCACACAGGCCCTTGGATTCGCCGCGCGCGGCCACAGGGTCACTGGTTCCGATCTGAGCGGGGCGGCGATCGTGCGAGCACGGCGTGAGGCGGAAGCACGGGCTCTGCCGATCGACTTCCATGTCGCCGACATGACGACGCTCACCGGCGTCCCCCAGCGAACGTTTGACGTCGTTGCGGCGCTGGACAATGCGCTTCCACACCTGATGCCTGACCAGATGGCGAGTGCGCTGAGCGCGATACGGTCCAGGCTGAAGCCCGGTGGCCTTTTTGTTGCGAGCCTGCGCGACTATGACCGTCTCGCCCAGGCGCGGCCCGCGATGCAGCCGCCCGCGTTTTTCGGCGAACCGGGCGGGCGCCGCATCGTGCACCAGGTCTGGGACTGGCATCGCGACGATGCCTACACCGTCCATCTTTATCTGACGCTGGAAGATGAAGGCCAGTGGGAGGCCCACCACTTTGTGTCGGAGTACCGCTGCCTGCTGCGTACTGAATTGACGGCAGCGCTGCATGCTGCTGGTTTTCCGCAGGTTGAGTGGCTGACCGCAGAAGCGAGCGGCTACTATCAACCGCTGGTTCTGGCTCGATGAAGAAGCCGCCTGAGAGGATAGGGAGCATGTTGAATCACTGGACGCGACGGCAGTTCTTGCAGAGCGGGACACTGGCCGGCTGCGGCCTGACGCTGGGCAGGCGCCGGGCCGGTGCCCAGGCCACGCCTGCGGGCGCTGAGGTACTGCTGCCCACGCCCTCCGGGACGCTGCGGGGGGAACGCTCCTCGGGGGTGCGCATCTTTCGCGGGGTTCCGTTTGCCGAGCCTCCTGTCGGCGATTTGCGCTTCCGTCCGCCGGTTGCGAAGCGGCCCTGGACTGGTGTTCGGGATGCCACGCGCTTCTCCGCGGCCGCTGTGCAAGGGGGCGATCGTGGGGTGTCGCAGAGCGAGGACTGCCTTTACCTCAACATCTGGGCACCGGAGGCGGTGGCGGCCGGGGCCAAGCTGCCCGTCTTTGTCTGGATTCATGGGGGCGGGTTCACCGGTGGTGAGGCCTTTGCGGACATCTTCGATGGCACTGGCTTTGCGCAGGCGGGCGTCATCACGATCACGGTGGCATACCGTCTGGGCGTGCTTGGATTTTTGGATCTGGAGCCCCTACTGGGCCCCACCTATGCTGGCTCGGCCAACAATGCTCTCCGTGACCTGATGATGGCGCTGCATTGGGTTCAGGCTCATGTTGAGGCCTTTGGCGGAGATCCCGGGCGTGTGACGGTCGGCGGTGAGTCAGCGGGGGCCAAGCTGACCGACCTGCTGATGGGGGTGCCCTCGGCGAAGGGGCTCTTTTCCGGCATGATCTCCGAGAGCGGCGGCGCTGAGCGCATCTGGCCCGCGAGCACGGCGCATGGAGTAGCCGCGGGTTTCGGCACGCAGTGGAAGACGGCGTCGGGGCAGGGTATCGCGGACCTGAAGACGGCACCCGCACGCCAGTTGATTGACGCCCAGACCGAGTTTCTGAAGACCTGGCCGCAGCATTTTCCTCTGCGCTGTGAGCTGGATGGCGAACTCTTTCCGGTCGCCCCCATCCAGACCATTGCCGGGGGATCGGCGCAGGGCAAGCGCCTCCTAATTGGCACAAACCGGGATGAGAGCGCCCTGTTTCTGGGGCCGCATCCGAAGCGCGACCCTACGGCAGCCGACCTGGGCAACATGAGCCTCCCCGCCTTCAACGCCGTGTACGCGCAGTACGCGTCGGTGTACCCGGAGATGACGGAGGAGCAACGGCGCATCCGTGCTGTCACCGCCGAGGAGTATTGGATTCCCTCTGGGCGCGTTGCCGAAGCTGCTGCCCGCGCGGGCGCGACGGTGTGGGCTTATGAGCTGGATTTCGCGCGCAGTGCAGGACCGTATAAGGGCTTTGCGTTCCATTCTGAAGATCTGGGGCTGGTGTGGAACAAGCCGCACCATGAGGACGACTCGGCTGCGGCAGAGGCGGCGCTTGCGACGCAGGTGCATGCGGCGTGGGTCGCGTTCCTGCACGGCGATACCCCGGCGGCTTCGGGTCTGCCCCAATGGAACCACTACGACGCGCAGACACGCTCGACAATGATCCTGGACAAAGTGAGCCGAATGGAAGACAGGCCCCAGGAGGCAGAGTGGCAGCTGTGGCGGACCCTGCTTCCGGGCAATCCCTTGCTTCCGGGCCATCCCTAGCGCCCTACAATCTAGGTCATGGCATCGTTCCCCGTAGTGGATCTGGTCGGCGTGGGTCTGAACGCGACCGACACGCTGATCCATCTGCCGCAGTTTCCGGCCCGTGGATCCAAGACGGAGTACACGGCCGAGCTGGTTCAGCCTGGGGGCCAGGTAGCCACGGCGGTTGTTGCCTGCCAGACGTGGGGCTTGACGACCCGGTATGTGGGCAAGCTGGGCGATGATGCTGCCGCCGACCTGCATGAGGAGGAGTTCACGCGAGCTGGCGTGGATTGGCACACTGTGCGCGTTCCGGGTGCTGCTAGTCCCAAGTCGCTCATCCTGGTGGATGCCGAGGGCGAGCGCACGATCCTTGGCCGCCGCGATGAACGGCTTTGTCTGCAACCAGACGACCTACGCCGCGAATGGGTCACTGCGGCGCGCGTTCTGCTGATCGACGGGCACGATGTGGCCGCGGCGGCGCTCGCGGCGCGCTGGGCTCGTGAAGCCGGCGTCCCCGTGGTGGCGGATCTGGACGAGGTTTACCCCGGGGTCGAGGACGTGATCGCGAATATCGACTATCTGATCGTGAGTCGGGACTTTCCCTCGCGTTTCACCGGCGAGCCTGACCTCCGGGTGGCGCTCGGCGAGATCCAGCGCCGCTTCAGCTGCCGGCTCACCGCCGCCACGCTGGGCACGGAGGGCGTGCTTGCCTGGGATGGTGCGCAGTTCCACCATGCCCGTGCCTATCGCGTCCCTGCCGTGGACACCACGGGTGCGGGAGACCTTTTCCACGCCGGCTTTGTCTATGGCCTGCGGCAGGGATGGCCAACCGCGCGGCAGCTCGATTTCAGCTGCGCTGCCGCTGCCCTGAACTGCACAGCGGAGGGCGCGCGTGGCGGCATCCGGCCTGCCGAAGAGATAGAACGTCTTACCCACACGGGCGAGCGCTACGGCCGCTCCTTCGCAAGCCATGCTGCATCAGGAGAGGTATGACACGCCGCCGCTGGATCGCTGACACCTGGACCGACACGACTGCAAGCCTCACGGGCGACCAGGCCGTCCATCTTGCCCGTGTACTGCGGGCCGAACCGGGGCAGGTCTTCGATGTGCTCGCCAACGGGTTTTTACGACGCGCCGAGGTCACACAGGTCTCGGAACGGGAGGTCGTTTTTGCGCTCGGGGAAGAGCTGGAAACTGACGCCGCGCTGCCGGTGCACCTGCTGCTGGCGGTGATGAAGTTCGACCATTATGAGTGGGGTTTGGAAAAGGTGACGGAGCTGGGGGCAGCCCGGATCACGCCGGTACTGGCGCGTCGCACCGAGAAGCACCTGGCCCTGGCCGCGGCCAAGCGTGTGGAGCGTTGGCGTCGCATCGTGCGGGAGGCTGCGCAGCAGTCGCGCCGCAGCGACCTGCCCGCAGTGGACGATCCACAATCGCTGAAGGCGGCACTGGGGATGGTCCGTGCCTCGCACAGGGTGCTGCTGGCGGAAACCGAGGAGCAAAACACGCTGGCCGCGGCCCTTCAGGGCTACCGTCAGCCTGGCGCTTCGGCGGATGCGGGGAACAGGGAACTCGCGCTGGCGATTGGACCGGAGGGTGGATGGGCACCCGAGGAAATCCAGCTTTTTACGGCGGGAGGATGGGAGCCCGTGACCCTTGGCCCACGTATTCTGCGCGCGGAGACAGCGGCCATTGCAGGACTGGCTATCTGTTCCGCGCTGTTGTAAATACCGCGATTACTCCGCTTCCAGGCGGCGCAGCTCCGGGGCGCGCAGCCGGGTGGTGAGTTCGGTGTGGATGTGCGTCAGGGCTTCAGCGCCGCGGGCCAGCTCCGACGCCCCCCGATACTGCCTGGCTTTGTACGCCGCGGCGGCCATCTTTCGCAGGGTCGAGAACAACCGGGCTGCGGGACCCGCCAGCTCGTGGTCTGCCGCCCGCTGCTTTGCACGGTCGAGCAGGTCGGCATACTCCGTCTGCAGCGCCACGAGCAGGACGTCAGAGATGTCGTCGGTGCCTCCTTGCATCGCGAGGCTGCCGAAGCAGAGGTGCTCCGCGGCACGAAGTGCGTCCGCCGCTTCTTTCGGCGAGCCGAGCCGTAGGAGCTCCTGCGCCAGCGCCACGAGCCGGGTGACCGTCTCCTTCTCAGCCATCTGCCCAAGCAGGGTGGAGACGCGGCCGAAGTGCTCGTAGCAACGGCGCATCTCCTGCCCGAGCTTGTTGCCGGGCGTCTTCTTGGCTGCTTTCTTTGCGGATTTCGCGGACTTCTTGGCTGCTTTTTTCGGGGCCATGGCTAGCTGAACATCTCCTTAACCTTGTCGAACAGACCGCGCGACTGCGGCTCATTCGCTACGGGCATCGTCTCCGCGAGTTCTCGCATGAGCTCCTTCTGCCGCTTGCTGAGCTTGCTTGGCGTCTCCACCAGCACCTCGACAATCAGGTCACCCTTGCCGTGGGCGTTGAGGTGGGGCACACCCTTGCCGCGCAGCCGGAACTCGCGCCCGCTCTGCGTCCCTTCGGGCACCTTGATGGCCTCAACGCCGTCCAGCGTCTTGATCTCCAGGTCCGTCCCCAGGGCTGCCTGCGGGAAGCTGATCGGCATGGAGCAATGAAGGTCATCGCCATCACGCTCGAAGAAGGCATGCGGCTTGACGTTCAGGACGACATAGAGATCGCCGCCGGGTCCGTCGAACCGCCCTGCATCACCCTCGCCGGAGTAGCGGATGCGTGTGTCGGACTCCACGCCGGCCGGTACCTTGACCAGCAGCGTGTGCTCCTTCGCGACGCGCGTGTCGCCGTGGCAGGTGTGGCAGGGGTTGCGTATCACCTGGCCCGTTCCCGAGCAGACCGGGCAGGTGCGCGCGACGGAGAAGAAGCCCTGTTGCGTGCGGATCTGCCCGCGCCCGCCGCACTGCTGGCAGGTCTCGGGCTCCTTCCGGCCTTCAGAGCCGGTGCCGGAGCACGTGTCACAGGTTTCCATGCGCTTGATCTTGATTTCGCGCTCGACGCCAAACACTGCCTCTTCAAAGGTGAGGCTCATATCGGACTTCAGGTCGCGGCCCCGCTGTGCTCGCGACGCACGGCCACCGCCACCGCCACGCTGGCCGCCCATGTTGAACATCTCGCCGAATAGATCGCCGAAAATGTCGCCCAGGTCACCCTGCTGGAAGCCTCCGCTTGCGAAAGGACCGCCCCCGCCTGCAAACGGATTCCCGCCGCCGCCGGCGCCACCCACCGCCTGATGTCCAAAGCGGTCGTAAGCGGCACGCTTATCGGCGTCGCTCAGCACGGCGTAGGCTTCAGAGCACTCCTTGAACTTGTCCTCTGCGGCTGGATTATTGGGGTTGCGATCGGGGTGAAACTGCATGGCGAGCCGACGATAGGCCGTCTTGATCTCACCTTCAGACGCCGTCCGCTCGACGCTCAATACCTCGTAGTAATCCCTCTTCATCGCTGCTGTCGCCATCGCTTGTCTTTCCGGATGTGTTCTGTGTTGCTCTGATTTCTTGTTGAAGTGCCCTAGGCGTCGTGCTGTGCCGCATTGGTGGCGATACGGACCAAGGCCGGTCGCAGGAGTTTCTCGCGCAGCTTGTAGCCGCGGCGGATCTCATCGATGACCTGGTGGTCCGGGTACTCCGGCGTTTCCACGCTGCCCAGCGCCTCATGGACGCGCGGATCGAACGGCGCGCCAACAGCCTCGACGGCTTGAACATTCAGGCTCTTCAGAGCCTCTTCCATTTGCTTCAGGATCAGGTTCACTCCGGTCCGCAGTTGTTCGATAGAACCTTCTGCTTTCAATGCCAGGGCGAAGTTGTCCATCACTCCAAGGAAAGGCTCTACGGCAGCCTCGACACCGCGGTCACGGGCATCCTGGCGCTCTTTGGCGTCGCGCTTGCGGGCGTTGTCGAACTCCGCCTGTAGCCGCGCCAGGCGCTCCTTGAGCACATCGCGCTCGCCGCGTGCCTGTTCCACCTCGGCGGCGAGCTGTCCCAGCTCATTTACCCCGGTGCCGGCTCCTTCGGTCCCTGCTTCCATGTCGACCGGTATGCCTGTCCCACTTGTTTCGCCACCTACTGGCTCCTCTGTTGCCGTCGCCACGCCGTGTTCCTCCATCTCCGCCCTCTCGGTTTCCGTCAATTCTGTTTCATTGTTGCCCATTCCCGCCCACCGCGCGAAACGTCCTGCAAATCCCTGTTTATCGTCTGTCATTGAGAAAATCTCCGAAGCAGCCGGTTTCTGCTGCGATGTTGCTCTGGGGGGAAGGCGCGCCGCCCAGCGATTGTCTGCTGTCCACCCGGTTCAGATGACGGGATGAGCGGGAGGGACTCAGGTTCTGCCTCCGTTGCTTTCCAGCACCCGGTCAAACTGCTGCGCGATATAGCTGACAGCGCTCATGGTCGCGCCGTAATCCATGCGCGTGGGGCCCAGCACGCCGACGGTTCCCCGCAAGGCTCCGGGCAGGCGCGCCGGTGCGGCGATCAGGACCAGCCCGGCCAGCTCCGGCGCCTGTTCCTCGATGCCGAAGACGACGCGGACGCTTTCCTGCCGCGAATCGATATAGGCCGCCAACAAGGCCGCAACCCGCTGCTTGGCTTCCAGCGCCACCAGCAGCTCCCGCAGGCGCACACGGTCTTCGCGCAGCCCGACCATGTTGGCCACGCCCTCTACAAAGACAGCGCGCTCGCTGGACAAGCCTCCCGGGTCAGAGGGCACAGCGCCCGTCCAGAGGCGTTCTGCGGCTTCCATCATGCTCTGGTAGGCGGTGCGCTCCCGCTCGATGCGCCGCAGAAGCTCCGCGCGGACACGCTCCAGCTCCCACCCGCGGAAGTGTTCGTTCAGGAAATTTGCAGAGGACTCCAGCTGCGAGGGGGAGAGGTCCTCGGCGACGGCCAGCAGGCGATCCCGCACCGTGCCGCTCCGGCCCACGACCACGGCCAGCACCCGCCTCTCGGTCAGGCGCGTGAAATGAACATGTTCCAGGATGTCGCTGGCGATCAGTGCACCCACGGCCAGCCCCACACCGCTGGAAAGCGCGGCGAGCACGCCGGAGCTGCGCGCGAGCATGGCTTCCGTGCCGCTCGCCCCGGCCAGACCGGTGTCAATGGTCGCCTGCAGGCCAGAGGGCAGCATGACCCGGTCACCGGGCGCGCGGGCGTCAGCCCTGGCGGAGAGCTCCTGCACATAGAGCCGAAAGGCCTGCGCTGACGGGATACGACCGGCGGAGGTGTGTGGCTGCTCCAGCAGTCCGGCCTCGGTCAGCTCCGCCATCTCATTGCGTATTGTGGCAGAGCTTACGGAACCGCCATGCTCGGCGAGCGAACGCGCGATGGAGGCCGAGCTCACGGGCTCACCGGCGGCGATGTAGGCGTCCACCACCGCGGAGAGGATCTGCCGCTGCCGGGATGTCATCTGCTGGGCCATAGGAGGTGAAGGTTGACGATTTGCTTAGCTGATCTCCAGCACATTTTCATTCTGCGCCGCAGCCTGCTCGGCACGCGATACCACTTTCTTGGCCAACTCCAGAAACTCACGTCCCCGCGCGGTCTGGTCGCCGGCCAGCGCCGCGGGAAGGCCCCGGTCACCACCCTCGCGCACGAGGGGATCCATGTCGATCGCGCCTAGAAACGCAAGACCAAACTGCCGCGCCGTCTGCTCGGTGGCACCTGCGCCGAAGACATCGATGACAGTGCCATCCGGCAATGTCATCTGGCTCATGTTTTCGACTAATCCGAGGACGTCGACGTTGACCTGGTGGAACATCTCGAGCGC
>CAXTVC010000032.1:20995-35545 GCA_964247615.1 uncultured Acidobacteriaceae bacterium | reverse complement strand
CTGCAGCACGTCACCGCGCATTTTCCCGTGGGCGTGATGACGGTAGTGACCGGTGTGTCCGGATCAGGTAAGTCCACGCTGGTGAATGACATCCTGTACCGCTCGCTGGCGCGCGAGCTGTACAAATCGCGCGAGGAACCGGGGGCGCACAAGGCGGTGCACGGCGCCGACCAGTTCGACAAGGTAATCCAGATCGATCAATCGCCGATCGGCCGCACACCGCGTTCGAACCCGGCGACCTATACCGGCGTCTTTACCGCTATCCGCGATCTGTTTGCCATGCTGCCTGACAGCCGCGAGCGTGGCTACAAGGCGGGGCGCTTCAGCTTCAACGTGCAGGGTGGACGCTGCGAGGCGTGCCAGGGCGAAGGCCAGCGTCGCATCGAGATGAATTTCCTGCCCGATGTGTACGTGCTCTGCGAGGTCTGTAACGGGCGGCGCTACAACCAGGAGACCCTGGCGGTAAAGTTCAACGGCTACTCCATCGCGGACATTCTTGACCTGCCGATCGAGGACGCCGTGCCCATCCTGAAGGACATTCCCGCTGTGCATCAGCGCTTGTCTACGCTAGTGGATGTAGGTCTGGGATACATTCATCTGGGTCAGTCAGCGACCACGCTGAGCGGCGGTGAGGCACAACGGATGAAGCTCGCCAAGGAACTGAGCAAGCGCCAGACCGGACGCACGCTGTATCTACTGGACGAGCCCACGACCGGGCTGCATTTTGACGACGTGCGGCGCCTGCTGGAGGTGCTGCACCGTCTGACCGACCTGGGCAACACGGTCATCATCATCGAGCACAATCTGGACATTATCCGCAATGCCGACCACCTGGTGGATATGGGGCCGGAGGGTGGCGAGGGTGGCGGGCGCATCGTGGCGCAGGGTCCGCCGGAGCTGGTGGCGCATGCGCCGGACTCCCACACGGGCAGTTTTCTGGCACGGTACTACGAGAGTGGTAGCCACGTAACGGCGCAGCTCACGCTGCCACCGCTTACGCTGCCGGACCTGGCCAAGAAGGCCCCGCGACCAAAGCGCGAGGCACCCGAGAAGAAGATGGGTGTGCCGACCGCCTCGAAAGTCCGTCCGGCTGAGAGAGCCGAGAAGCCCGCCAAGCCCGCGAAAAAGCGCGCAAAGGCCAAGGCAGCGCCCCCTGCATGAGGGAGATCCGCACGCCAGATCCGACCGTCGAGGAGGTGCTGGATATCCAGCACGACCCCTACCCCGCCCAGCAGGAGGGCGACGCGCGCCACATACCGCACCTGGGGCACGTGGCCCTTCTGCTCGGTCTGCTTGCGGTTTCGGCTCTTGTTTCCGTCTCCGTTTTTGCCTTGCTGCTCCACCGTCATCCTCTGCTTAAGGACAGTGTGGTGGTGCAGCTGTTATTGGAAGCGCTGATCTTTCTGCTGACGCTGGGGAGCGCTTACAAAGTCTTTCCTCTGCTATGGAGGCGGTCTTTTCCGAGCGGCCTGGAGTGGAATGCGCCCGCGGTGCGGCGAAACTGGCCCCGGCTGCTCGCCACGGGCATTCTGCTCTGTGCGCTGGCGCAGACGGCGCAGCGTTTCGTACGCATCCCCGAGGAGACCGAGGTAGACAAGGTCCTGAGCACGCAGGCCGGCGCATGGGGTGCCCTTGCGCTGGGCGTGCTGCTGGCGCCGATGTGCGAGGAGATCCTGTTTCGCGGCTTCCTGTTGCCGGCCTTTGCGATCGCGTATGACTGGCTCAGCCTGGACCGGAGCCCGGCTGGCCTGGAACGCTGGCGAACGTCGACCCAGCGATCCACCGCGGCCGCCGTGTTTGGTGCCGTAATGTCCAGCATCCTGTTTGGTGCGATGCACGCGCCGCAGCTTCGTTATGCGTGGGGTGTGGTGGCGGTGATCACCTGCGTGGGCCTGACACTTGCGTATGTGCGGCTGCGATTGCACTCTGTGGCGTGCTCCACACTGGTACATGCGACGTACAACGGCACGCTGTTTGCCGCGATGTTGATCCAGACGCACGGCTTTCGGCATCTCGAACGGCTACGCTCCTGAATTATTCATGGGCCGAACAACAAGTTCTGTCCTACAATCGCTAATACCGAGGAGATCTATGGCTGACGCCCGCCGATGCCCCAAGTGCCAATCAGAGAACGTGTTTCGTTCGCGCCGGCGCACCCTCGAATACCTGTTGCCTTTCTTTCGCCCCTACCGTTGCTATAGCTGCGAGCGCCGCTTCCTGATGTTTACCCGTGAAGGGGCGAACACCAGCCGGATCCGGCTGGAAAATCGCCATGTTCCGGACAAGCACACCAGCTAAGAGCATCAGGTCGAGCCTCATCGCCCACATCCTGTGCGCCGTGTCACCCGCTCCCATCCACTACACTGAGAAGCGATGATTCCTACGCTGCAGTGGACGCCGGATGGCGTTAGCTTCCTTGACCAGACCAAACTCCCGCTCGAAGAAACCTACGTTCTCGCCCGCAACTACGGGGAAGTCGCGACGGTGATCCGTGACATGGTCGTGCGCGGTGCCATGGCGATCGGCGTCTCCGGCGCCATGGGCGTCGCGCTGGGGATTCAGCAATCGCGAGCCACCTCCCTTTCTGCGTTGACCGCCGAAGTCGAGGTCATCTGCAGCACCCTCGCCAGCACACGCCCTACCGCGGTGAATCTCTTCTGGGGTATCGGCCAGATCCGGCAGGTCTTCAACGATGGAGCGAAACAGGGCAAGACGATCCCCGAGATCAAGGCCGAGGTTGTCGCGCGGGCCCAGGAGCTGTACGAGGAAGACATCGCCAACCTGCGCAAGCTCGGCGCCTTTGGTGCCGACCTGCTACCGCAGGAGGGCACGGTGCTGACCCACTGCAACGCGGGTGCGCTGGCGGCCTGCGGCTACGGCTCCGCACTGGGCGTGATTCGTGCGGCCATTGAGCGCGGACAGAAGATCGACGTCTTTGCCGACGAGACCCGCCCCTTCAACCAGGGCGCGCGCCTCACGGCCTGGGAGCTCCTCAAAGACAACATCCCCACGACGCTCATCTGCGACAACATGAGCGGCTACTTCATGGGCAAGGGGCGTATCGCAGCGGTGATCGTGGGCGCGGACCGCATTGCCGCTAACGGCGACACCGCCAACAAGATTGGCACGTACTCGGTCTCGATCCTTGCCAAGGAGCACGGGATTCCGTTTTATGTCGCCGCGCCGTTTAATACGATCGATCTCGCGACCGCGTCCGGGGCGCTGATCCCCATCGAGCAGCGCAGCGCGCGCGAGATGACGCACACGCTGGGCCAGCAGGTAACGCCCGATGGCGTGAGCATCGAGAATCCCGCCTTTGACGTGACCCCGTCTCGCTACATCACAGCGATCATCACGGAACGCGGCATTCTGCGCGCTCCCTTTCTCGAGTCCATCGCGGCGATGTCCCGCACGACGGACGGGGCGCCCGCAGCCGAATTGGTCAACGCGTAGATTGAACTGCCCGTGCGCCCCAACCAGGGCGCATGGGCGGTTCAATCTTCTTCAGCACCTGCGGCCGTCATCCCGGGCATTGATGTGCCGAAACCTCACGCGGGCCGGTCACTGCCACACGCACCTTCGCCCTGATCCTTCTCCCGTGCGGCGGTAGACTGATTTGAGCCGAAGCGCGAGTGGGTATGCGCTTTCGTCTAGCTGACTGCATTGACTCCGGCCTTCTTCAACCCGCGCCTGCGCTCCCTGCCACGGGCGAATGTCATCGTGCTCAGCTGCCTGGTTGTGGCCTTTCCGCTCTCCCATTTTCCCCACCTGCGCGCCAATCTGTGGCTGACTGTGCCGCTGCTGGGCATCACCCTGGGCACGGTGGATACGCTGCGCTGCATGCGCACGCGCTGGGATTTTTACCATGGTGGCGTGATCCTCTGCGCCTACATGGACCTCATGATTCTGATCCTTGTGCTGTTCCTGCTGCTCTACCCTGCGCTTACCTGAGCGTTCCTCGGCAGAGCAGACTGTAAACTGGGAATTCAGAGCCAATGCCTTCCCCAGATCCCCAAAGCCCACCTCAGAACGACTCCCCGACGGAACAGCAATCCCCGTCCCGCTCCACGTTCTATCTCACTACCCCGATCTACTACGTGAACGCCCGGCCGCACATCGGCCATGCGTACACGACTGTCGTGGCGGACGTGCTGGCGCGGCGGCACAGGTTGGCGGGCGATGACACATATTTCCTGACGGGCACGGACGAGCACGGCCAGAAGATCGAGCGCAGTGCCGCAGCGGCAGGTATCCCGCCCCAGCAGTTCACGGATCAGGTGTCGGCCGAGTTCAAGCAGCTTTGGGACCGCATGGGTCTCACGTATAGCCAGTACATCCGAACCACCAGTCCTGCCCACAAGATGGGTGTGCAGAAGCTGTTTCGCGAGCTCTACGATCGCGGGTTTATCTATCTGTCGACCTATACCGGCAGCTACTGCGTCTCCGATGAGGCCTTTGTGGACCAGCCTGCTGGCAGCCCCTGCCCTGATTGTGGGCGCGTGCTGGAGACGGTGACGGAGGAGAACTTCTTCTTCAAGCTGAGCGAGTTTCAGCTGCCGCTTCTGAATCTGATCGAGAGCAACGAACTGCTCATCACGCCTGATACCGCACGCAACGAGGTGCTCAGCTTTGTGAGGGGCGGCTTGAAAGACCTGAGCGTCTCGCGCAGCAGCTTCACCTGGGGCATTCCCGTGCCGGCCGAGGTGCAACAAGCAGCCGGGACCTCGCAGCCGCATGTGGTCTATGTCTGGCTGGATGCCCTGGCGAACTACATCACCGCCATCGGCTACGGCGCGAACGACCCCGCGGCGCAGGCCAACTTCGCGAAATACTGGCCGGCGGATCTTCATCTGGTCGGCAAGGAGATCACGCGCTTCCATTGCGTGTACTGGCCCGCGTTTCTGCTGGCTGCAGGCCTTCGGACGCCAAAGGCGATCACGGCCAACGGCTGGCTGCTGTTCGAGAACGCCAAGATGTCCAAGTCGCGGGGCAACGTGGTGCGTACGGAGACGATCCTGGACGCCTTTGGCGACCAGGTCTACGGCAAGCACTTCCCCGATACGATGAAGGCCGAGCGCGACCTCTTCGCCTCTGACGTGCTGCGGTATTTTCTCCTGCGCGAGATCCCGTTCGGCCAGGATGGCAGCTTCAGCTTCGACGCGCTCGTGACCCGGTACAACGCCGACCTCGCCAACGGCTACGGCAACCTGGTCAGCCGCACACTGGCGATGATCGAGAAGTACTTCGACGGGGCGATCCCCGCACCGCGCTTTGAAGACACGCCCGAGAGTCCCGTGACCCCGGACGGCTTTGACTCCAGCATGCTAGGCAACACCGCCACGGCCCTGCAACGGCGCCTGCTGGCACTGCCCGAGACCGACTTTGCGACGGCCTTGGCGGAGATCTCCGCCTACATCGCCGTGATTGACGGATTCATCACGGCCAACGCGCCGTGGAAGCTTGCCAAGGATCCGGCCCGTGCTGACCGCCTGGCCACCGTGCTCTACCAGTGCGCCGAGGCCGTCCGCTGGTGTACGGGGCTGTTGCACCCCTATTGCCCCATGGTGACGGCCAAAGTCTGGGCGCAGTGCGGCCTTGGCGACATCCGGGATGCCGCCCGGGAGGGTGATCTTGCCCCCATGCATTGGGCTGGTCTGGAACCCGGCACCCGGCTTACCGCATTGGCCCCCATTTTTCCCCGTGCCGAGAAGGCACTTGCCCAGGTGATGATCGATATGGAAGACGCACGCAGCACCCCCGCCCAGCCCGCCGCATCGCCAGCGACCACCATCACCGCTACAGTCGCTGAGCCGGCCACGCCTCTTGCCACCGACCCTGCTGCACCTCCGCGCACCAGTTCGCTCGATGAACCCTCCGGCGCATTATCTGTGGGCGGCAGCACAGCAGCTTCAGCGACCCTGCCCACCACGCCTGGCCCGCACACCGATGCCCCCGCCAGCGGCGTCTTTGGCGGCGCCGCTCAGGCTGCTGCGGCCACGCCGGCGACAAGTGCAGGCGAAGAGTCAACTACGATCACTATCGACGACTTTTTGAAGGTCGAGCTTCGCGTGGCGCAGGTCCTGGTCGCCGAGCGCATCCCCAAGGCGGACAAGCTGCTTCGCCTTGAAGTGGATCTGGGCACGGAAAAACGTCAGATCCTCTCCGGCATCGCGCAGTGGTACACGCCGGAAGAGTTGATCGGACGGCGGATCGTGGTTGTCAGCAATCTTGCGCCACGCAAAATGCGCGGGCTGGAGTCACACGGCATGCTCCTGGCCGCCAGTGAAGGCGAGAATGGCAAACCGGTGCTCGCGACCTTTGGCGAAGACATCGCCCTGGGCTCCCGCGTCCGGTAAGCCGCTGAGCTGTTTGGAGAGGGCGAGCCCGCCAAGGCCGGGCGCCTTTCCGTGTCACTCTTCCCCTTGTGCTCGTTTGAGGCAGATGCGGCCATCATAAATCGCGTCCGGACCGGACGTGATTCATGGCAACAGGCCAGAGGACATTCACCCAAATGGGTCAGATATGCTCAACTCTGTGCTGATCGATTCACATTGTCACCTTGACGACTACCCGGACTTACCCGGGACGCTGTCCCATGCGCAGGCAGCGGGAGTGCGCGCGCTGCTTGCCATCGGCATTGGGGATGGGCCCACGACCATGCATCGGGCCTTGGAACTGGCCACGGCGCACACCCAACCCGAGCTGCAACTGTTTGCCACGGCGGGCATTCACCCGCAGGAAGCCCACCAGGCTGGCCCCGAGGCCCTGGCAAAACTGAAAAGCCTGGTCGAGGATCCCCGCTGCATCGCCGTTGGAGAGATTGGCTTGGACTACTACCATCTCGACAACCCCGATCCAGAGGTGCAGGGCCAGGCCTTTGTCGCGCAAATGGACGTTGCCGCGCAGGCGGGCAAACCCATCACCATCCACTGCCGGACGTCCGAGCTGGCGAGCGCCAGGGTGAGGGAGCGCTTCGGCGGCCGTGACGCCTGGGAAGATTTGCTGGCGTTGATCGCGGCCCATTGGACCCCTGCAGCCCTTCCCGGCATCATGCACTGCTTTTCCGGGAACGCCGCCCAGGCGGAACGCTCGCTTCAGGCTGGCTTCTACCTGTCGTTTGCGGGCAACCTGACCTATCCCAAGAGCACCGCGCTCCAGGAGGTCGCGAGGTCTGCCCCGCTCGATCGCCTCCTGGTGGAGACGGACGCGCCTTTTCTGACGCCGCAGAGCCGGCGTGGGCAGACGAACGAGCCTGCCTACGTGGCCGAGACCGCCGGCTTTCTCGCTGCACTGCGTGGGATCCCGGTAGCTGAGATCGCTGAGGCGACCAGCGCAAACTTCCATCGCCTCTTTCCATCCACCGCAGCCGCGTCATACTGAACGTCGCGCACCAAGATTCAGGAGAAACCCATGCCAGCAGATCAAAGCTTCGACGTCGTCAGCAAGGTAGAGCTTCAGGAGGTCAAGAATGCCATTGACCAGGCCTCCAAAGAGGTGAATGCCCGCTTCGACCTGAAGAATTCCAAGTCCACCATCGCTCTTGAGGGGGAAGAGACCCTGCAACTTGCCAGCCAGGATGAGTACACGCTGAAGGCGGTGATCGAGATCCTGTCGCAGAAGCTCGTAAAGCGGGGCGTCTCGCTCAAGAACCTCGAGTACGAGAAGATTGAGCCCGCGTCGAACTCTTCCGTGCGGCAGAAGATCAAGCTCAAGCAGGGCATCAGCTCCGACGCCGCCAAGAAGATCGTGGCGTTAGTGAAGGAGTCCAAGAAGAAGGTGCAGGCATCGATCCAGGGCGATACCGTGCGCGTGACCAGCAAGGATCGCGACACGCTGCAGGAGATGATGGCCCTGCTGCGGGGCAAGGATATGGGTCTGGAACTTCAGTTCACCAACTTCCGTTCGAGCTGATCACAAAACGGGCGCAGTCGTTCGACCGCGCCCCGCTCGCCCGCTCCCTTGTTCCCTTCCTGCTACTCTAACCAAGCGTGGGGTCACTTTCCATCTCGACGGCAGCCGAAGTCTTTGATCTTGTTCGGGATGACCTGACTACGGTAGAGACTGAGTTTTCCCGCCAGTCTGCTTCCCCCGTTCAGGTAGTCACAGAGATTGCAACGTATCTGATGGCGGGCGGCGGTAAACGCATCCGTCCCATGCTGCTGCTGCTCTCGGCAAAGGCCTGCGGGAGCCACTCGGACGCGCGGCTTCGGCTGGGCGCGGTCGTGGAGATGTTACACACCGCAACGCTGGTCCACGACGACATTATCGATGAAGCCAACACCCGGCGCGGACGGCCGTCCTCCAACACTACGTGGGGCAATGCCAAGTGCGTTCTTGCGGGCGACTGGCTGTACATGCAGGCCTTCCAGAGTGCCTTGGCCGAACGCAATTTTCGCGTCTTGGATCTCCTGATCTCGCTCACGCAACAGATGGTCGAGGGCGAGTTGCTGCAGATGCAGAAGCTGGGTCACCTGATCAATGAAGAAGAATACTTCGACCTGATCTTTCGCAAAACGGCCTGCCTGTTTCAGGTCTCCATGCAACTTGGCGCGGTGATCGCCGACGCTGAGCACAATGAAGACCAGTCCGCCCTGGGTGATGCGCGGTACGAAGCGGCTCTGGGCGAGTATGGCCGCAATCTCGGGCTGGCCTTTCAGATAGTCGACGATGTGCTCGATCTGACAGCGACGGACAATATGCTGGGCAAGCCCTCAGCCTCCGATCTGCGAGAGGGAAAAGCCACGCTGGCAGTCATTCACGCTTTAGAGCGCGGTACCGGCGCCGATCGCGAAGCGATCCGCACCGTGCTGGCCGATCGCAGCTTCGCCCACGTGAGTCATCCACAGATCCTGGAGATTCTAAGGCGGCACGGTTCCCTGGCGTATGCCATGGACACCGCTTGTGCCTATGCCGAAGTCGCCCGCCAGTCCATCACAGAGCTGCCGGAGAGCGACTATAAACGAGCCCTGCTCTGGGTGCCGGGATTTGTGACCAGCCGCGACCGTTAACGGCGAGTTTCTTTCTCAGGTAAGAAGTATGTGTGCGCGAGCATAATGGCAGGCGTGAAACAAACGTCAGGCGTGAGAGCGGCCGCGAAACCAAGGCGATGCATCCCTGGACTTACCTGCCTTTCGTTCCTGTTGCTCCTCCTTCTTGCCCCCGGCAGCCACGCCTGCGCAAAGGAAAAAGCTCCTCATCTTGTCTTCAGCTATGAGGGCCATTCCAGGACGGTCTACTACTTTGCCCCGAGCCATCCGGGTAAAAGACCCCTGGTCGTGCTTCTTCACGGCTCAGGAAGAGACGGCACGGAGATGCTGGATGCGTGGAAGGTTCTGGCCGCGTCGGAGCAGTTCATGCTTGCAGCCCCGGACTCTTTGGACGCGGTGGTCTGGGACTCCAAGTACGATTCACCGGCTTTCCTTCATGCGGTGGTCGCTCAGGTTGGAGCCATGCACGCCGTTGACCCGCAAAGGATTTATCTGTTTGGCCACTCCGGCGGTGCGGTCTATGCGCTGGCACTCGCCCTCATCGACTCCGACTACTATGCGGCGACGGCGGTGCACGCGGGCGCACTTCCTGACCAGAGCCATCGCTTGTTTCCCTATGCCACGCGGCACATGCCGGTCGCCCTGTGGGTT
Source organism: uncultured Acidobacteriaceae bacterium (assembly GCA_964247615.1). Classification (GTDB taxonomy): domain Bacteria; phylum Acidobacteriota; class Terriglobia; order Terriglobales; family Acidobacteriaceae; genus Granulicella. The sequence goes on along the minus strand of CAXTVC010000032.1, from coordinate 25,907 downwards.
GGAGATCATGACCCTGCGTTTGGCATCGATCGTGTCACTGAGACCCGGGACCTGTTCAAAGCTCAAGGGTTCGATGTACAGCTATCTATCCTGAAAAGTCATGGACATGAGTACAGCGAGGTCGCTGAGACGGTGAATCGGCAGGCATGGACGTTCTTCCAGGGAGCGTCCCTGCCGGATGCTCAGAAAGCGGAGTGAACGTCTGCGCTTCCCGACGCAATCATCTCTCTCTTCGGGGACCTACCCTTGACTCTCCATATCCTCTGAAGAGATTCCCTGCTCGTCATCATCCGAAATCTCGAGCGGTTCCGCCCGAACGGGACCGCGCTCCTTCGGATGCAGCAGCACCTGGATGCGGCTCTCCGCGCTCGCCAGCTGCCCTTTGCAGTCCTCGCTAAGCTTCATGCCGCGTTCAAACAGCCCAACACTGTCCTCGAGCGGCAGGTCTCCGCGCTCCAGTTGCTCAACCACCTTCTCCAACTCCGCCAACTGCTCTTCGAACCTAGCCACCTGCCACCACCTCGTCCCGCAATCCCAGCACCTCGGCAGCTGCGGCGTACTTGCCAAAGGGCGCGCTTACCTGCACACCCTGTACGGCGTCCCGTACAGCCGCCAGCATCTCCTGCGCGATGCTCAGGCCCTCCGCCAGCATGGCCTCTTTGTCCGCGTGCTGCGCCATGCGGCTCAGGATCTCCTCAGGCATGGAAACCTTTAGTTCGTCGCGCATGAAGATGGCGTTCTTCAAGCTGGTCAGCGGCCAGATGCCGGCGATCACCGGGATGCGAAAGCCCTCGACGCGCCGCAAGAACTGCTCCAGCAGCCGCATATCAAACACCGGCTGCGTAATCGCGAACTCCGCGCCAGCCTCGACCTTGTAGGCGAAACGACGAACCTCGTGGTCGATGTCCGGCACACCGGGATTGGCCGCGACCGAGATGGTGAAGCCCGTCGACCCACCCACGGGACTCCGTGCAATGTCGAAGCCGTGATTCAGCCCCTGCACGATCCGTGTGAGCCCGATCGCATCCACGTCAAATACGGCGGTGGCGTCCGGACCTGCACCCATCTTGGGTGGATCGCCGGTGAGGCACAGAATATTTTTGAGACCGATCGAAGCAGCTCCCAGGAGGTCGCTCTGAATGCTCAGCAGATTGCGGTCACGGCAGGTGTAATGCAGCACCGTCTCCACGCCCACCCTGGTCTGCACCTGCACGCACAGGCTCATGGCGCTCATGCGTGCGCTGGCCCTTGGGGAATCGGGAATGTTGATTGCGTCGACCCCGCGCCGTGCCAGCAGCTCCGCGCCAGCAAGCTCCCTGGTGCAATCGAAGCCCTTGGGCGGAACAATCTCCACCAGCGTCACCCACTCGCCGCGAGCGATCTTGCGACCAATCAGCGAGCGGTCTTCCAGCGGCGGAGGTTCCACGCGGCGGGCATCCTCTTCATCTCGTGCCGCGCTTGCGGCAGCGGCGGTGTGCGAGCGCTCCATGGCGTCCTCGCCCACGGTCTGGGCTCCCAGCGCCCGCAGCCGGCCGCGCATGGCACGGATGTGCGCGGGGGTTGTGCCGCAGCAGCCGCCCACCCAGCTCACCCCCGCCTTTACGAAACGTGCCGCAAAGCTCGCCATATATTCCGGCGACGTCAGATAGATATGCCGGCCATCAACATTTTTCGGCATGCCGGCGTTGGGCATGGCGACCAGCGGCAGGGTCGTCGCCTCGTGCATCCTCTTCACAGCAGCCAGCACGGCATCCGGGCCGCTGGAACAGTTGCATCCCACGGCATCTGCACCGGCCTCGGTAAGGCGGCGCGCGAACTCCTCCGCTGACGTTCCATCCAGGCAGTTGCCGGCCTCGTCCACCGTCGCCAGGACGGCGATCTTCAGCCCGGGCGCAACATCCTTTGCCGCTGCAACGGCCTGCACTGCCTCGGTGACCGACATCATGGTTTCGGCGATCAGCAGGTCAACACCGCCTTCCGCCAGGGCCGCAATCTGCTCCGCGAAAATGGTGCGGATCGCTTCTGGGGCAAGATCACCGACGGGTCCTAAGGAGCCGATGGCTCCCGCAACCAGCGCCTGGGCACCGTGCTTTTCGCGGTGCGACACGGCGCTGCGCCGGGCCAGCGCCGCGCCGGCAAGGTTCAGCTCGCGCACCCTGTCGCGCAGGCCGAAGTGCTCCAGCCGCAGCGCGTTGGCACCGAAGGTATTGGTTTCGATAATCTCTGCGCCGGCTTGCAGATATTGCTCGTGCACCGAGCGCACGGTCTCAGGCTGCGTCACGTTCAGCTCGTCGTAGCTCTTGTTGATGAAGACGCCACAGCCGTACAGCATGGTGCCCATGGCGCCATCGCACAGCACCGTTGCCCCGCTGAACAGCCGCTCAAGCGTGCCCTCTGCCATTCTCGCCCCCGCCTTTCCGCTCTTCCATCGTAACTCGCAGAAAACGGCTTCCCGTGCGCTTCGTCAAAGGGGTACGGGCGCAGGGCGGCGTTGTCAGACTGGTATACTTCCGGTTGATAGCAGCAGCCATAACGCGTGCTGTTTGATGGGAGCCGTTGCCGTTGAATCGTCGAAGTGTGTCCGCCCGGTTTGCTCTGGGCCTGCTCGTGACCCTGCTCACGGTTCTCGGAGTATCAGGCTGCCGAGCCCCGCTTTACTACTACACCCAGAACCAGTTTGCCGGTCGCGCGATTCCGCCCTCCGGGCTGCAGCAACGGGTGCTTGCCGCCTATACCGCTAACGGATCCTCGGGCGGCGGCGGAGAGATCCTCGACGGGCTGCGGGACCTGCGCAGCAACGTGCAGAACACCCACCCGACCTACTTCATCTCGGGATTTTCGGGCGGCTATCCCAACCAGATCATTAACTATCCCGAGCAGCAGATGGGCTATGTGCTCGATGCTTCCACAGGCGCCCTGACGCCGATCAACTATGCGACGGAGCGTGGCTCCACGACTCTTGTAACGCTGGGTGCCAATGCGCCCTCGGCTGCGGTTGCACCTGATGGTTCGCGTGCGGTCGGTGCAACGGCCTCCAGCGGGCAACTCATCGTGACCGCCGGTGGATCGCAGGCAGGCACCTATGTACTGAACCTGCCGAATGTGAACCGCGTCATGATGAACCCGGGCAATTCGGTCATTCTCGCTACGACGCGCAATTCGAACTCGCTCTACCGCGTGATTCAACTTCCGCAGACGTCGACGCCCTTCTTTCCCCCGGGCTACGTTGACTGCGAGCCCCTGCTGATTCCGGTCTACTGCGTCGTTCCCGTGAAGGGTACCTTTGATCGCCCGACCAACGCCTACTTCTCGCTCGACGGCGCCACGGCATACGTGCTGAACTGCGGTCCGGAGTGCGGTGGAACGGCAGCCAGTGTGACCGCGCTGCAGACCTCGCAGCTGACTTATAACAACTTCCCGACGATCAATCCGCTGGATCCGAGTGCGCCCTCCCCGCTATCCTCACTGCCCGTCGCCAATCCGATACCGATCCCCGGCGGCGTCACGGTCGCCCTCTCGGACGGCAACAGTCTCTATCTGGCCGGGCAGTCGCTATTTCGTTCTACGGCCTCAGGCGCCCTCACATCGGCCCCTGCTTCAGATGGCTTGTTCACTGGCTTCTTAACAGTTTTGCCACTATCCACCTATGTTCCCGGCAACCCGGTCTCCATCTCTGACGGGAACCATAGCCGTCTACTCTTTGCCGATGACAACACGCTCTGGGCAGGGTCTACCAACTGTGCCGTAGGCGAGCGCGCCCACGTGGCCGCCAACGTTAACTGCCTGACGATGATTCAGCTTGGTGGCACGACACCCACCGCGACGGTGATCCCCAACGTCACCCCAGGCGGCTCCACCACTGTTGCTTATCCCAACACCAACGGCAACCTGTACTACTACGGCGACCTCACGGGCATCTGCTGGGTGCAGAACTATCACAAGGTCTACACAGCCTACGGCGGCCAGATCCACGCGTTCTACACAGGCGGCGCAATCACCAGCAGCTACGACCCAGCAAATGGGCAAACACCGGCAGCAGGTGCAGAGCTGGACAACACCAACGTCACCGTCCAGGGAACCGTGCTCGATGTCGCCTACATGGACGCCCTGACCAACACGGCCAACTAGGCACGCCATGAGTGTCCCTTCGGTCCAATCGAGCGGAGTCGACGTTCTTGCCATCGCGGCACACCGTGATGATGTAGAGCAAACATGCGGGGGCACGCTGCTCGTCCAGGCAGCGCTTGGCTCCCGCACCGGTATTCTGGATCTCACGCAGGGTGAGGGCGGCACGCGGGGCTCTGCCGCGGAACGTGCCGCAGAGGCCGCCGACGCCGCTCGCATACTGCGCGTCAGCCACCGGGAGGCCCTGGATCTGCCCGACTCCAATGTGCAGAACACCTTGGAGAATCGGCTGAAAATCGCGGCGGTGCTGCGTCGTCTGCGTCCGCGCGTCGTAATCCTGCCTTACTGGCAAGGGCGGCATCCCGACCATTACACGAGCGCCACCCTGGGCTACGAGGCCTGCTTTACCGCCGGTCTGGCCAGCCTCGATCTCCCTCCGGAGCACGGTTCCCCGCATCGCCCCTTCAAGATTCTGTACGCTTCCCTCTACGCCGATGTGCGACCCACCTTCGTCGTGGACATCACGCCGCACATTGAAACGCGCCTGCAGTCGCTGCTCGCCTACCGCTCCCAATACGGCACGCAGCCCACAGGCACAGGTCTCTTTGTGCCGGAAGACGACATCCGGGAACGCATGTTCTCCACGGCGCGCCATTACGGCCTGCTTGCCGGGGTGCGCTACGCCGAGCCCTTTGTGCAGAAAGAGATCGGACTTGCTACCGATCTCCTCACACTTCCTGTCCGCAGCCTTTAGTTAGTTCTTCGCGATTGCGGCCATCACGCTGTC
>CAXTVC010000032.1:0-20895 GCA_964247615.1 uncultured Acidobacteriaceae bacterium | reverse complement strand
CCCTGCTGCGTGCGCACCCAGTACGAATGCAGCGCGCCAGCGGCCAGATAGCGAGACGAATCCGTTCCACTTGTGCGGTTGCGCTCCTCGCTTACAGCGATGGTGTGGTCAGCGGTCGCACAATCGCACGGCTCACCATTGGCCGAGCAGATGCCGTGGCCGTACTGCGTGATTTTGATTGCGGTCCAACGGTACTCAGGTAATGCGGCGATGATGCCCGCCACGACACTGGTCTTGCCGATGTTACGAGAGTTTCCCCCAACGACTACGATCGCCATGGCTATTTGAGTCTCCGCAGACGCGCCAGGGAGCGCATGTGCTCGCGAAGAGGCTCGGCCGGCGTCCCCGAAAACACCTCACCCGGACCGTTCACGGCCTTGCCGCGGTACACGCCCGCCTGTCCACCCAGGATGACCCCCGGCCCGATGTGGCAGTGGTCAGACAGGCCAACCTGTCCGGCAAGCACCGCGCCGTCCTCCACCACGCACGAACCCGAGATGCCCACCTGCGCCGCAATGACCACATTCTTTCCGATGCGGCAGTTGTGCCCGATGTGCACCAGGTTGTCGATCTTCGTTCCCCGCCCGATGCGTGTCTCGTCCAGCGCTCCGCGATCAATGGTCGTGTTGGCCCCGATCTCAACATCGTCTTCAATCACCAATGTGCCCTGTTGCGGAAAAAGCAGGTACTCCCCTGTCACCGCGTGCCGCACATAGCCGAATCCCTGTGAGCCCAGCACCGCCCCGGACTGCACGGCCACTCGATCGCCCAGCACCACACCCTCCGCGATGGCGGCATTCGGGCCGACGACAACGTCGTCTCCAAGCACAGCCAGCGCGCCCACTACGGCACCGGCTGCCACCGTGACACGTCGGCCGAGGCGCGCGGTCGGGTCCACGGTAGCCGCAGGATGAATCCTCGGCTCCTCGTTTTCCCATGTTCTACATGAGAGCTCGCGCGCACACAGCGCAAAAGCGTAGCGGGCGTCCGCCACCCGCAGCACGCGGGCATCCCCCGCCTCGGACAGCTTCACGGAAGCCAGGATCGCCCCGGCATGCGAGACAAGCGCGGCATGGAGGCTGTTCGCGTCCTCGGCAAATACCAGGGAGTTGCCGTCAGCCTGCGTCGGAGAGCTCACCCGCATGATGCGCGGAGAGCTTGTGTCGGAAGCTGCAGCCGGCAGGTCCGCTCCGGTCAGCTTCGCGATGTCGGGTAGCGTCAGACCTCGGTCGCTCATGCGTACAGGCTCCGCTCGCCGGGCGGCCTTGTCTTCCAGCGGCGATGCACCCAGAGCCATTGCTCCGGGTAACGGCGGATCCAGCTCTCGAGCGTTGCTGTGAACAGCGCTGTGTTCGCCCGCGCATCAGTTTCCGCGTCCCCGCTTTGCACCAGCTCAAGCCTGGGCCCGAAGTGCAGCAGATACTTGCGCTCCGCCGGCTCCCAAAGCAAAAATCCCGGTAAAACCGCGGCTCCTGAATGCGCCGCTACCCGGGCGAGGCCTGATGCGGTGCACGCGTCCTTGCCAAAGAAGGGCACAAACACACCTTGGGGTGGGGTCATGTTGGTGTCCATCAGGATCCCGACAGTCTCGCCGCGATGCATCGATTTCAGGATGCCCCGCGCAAAGTCATCCTTGGGCAGAACCTTGTTGCCGTGCAGCGTGCGGATGGCATTCACCCACGCATCCACCTGTGGGTTATCCAGCCGGCGGATCACCATGCCCATCGCGTAGCCCATCAACGAGTGAAAGAAGCTGGAGAGCTCCCACGCGCCCAGGTGACCGGTAAGCACAAGCACGCCGCGACCGCTCTCTCGCGCCGCCAGGTAGTTTTCCAGGCCTTCGTACCGGATCAGGGAACGCACGCTGGCCCGGCTGTAGTGCCGCATCTGCGCGAACTCCGCGAGCTGCCAGCCCAGGCTGCGAAAGCTGCCGCGCAGGATCCGCGCGCGATCCGCCGGAGAACTTTCCGGAAAGGCCAGCTGCAGATTCTGCTCCCCAACCCGCCGCAACCGCCGAAGCACCGCAAACGCAAGCGCACCGATTCCCGCGCCAATGCCACGTGCCATGCGCCGGGGCAGTGCACCAAGCAGCCAGGTGACGCCGCGCACGGCCCAGGACTCCCCGCGCTCGCGGAGAGAAGATGGCTGTTCCTGCATTTGCATCAATTCACTCAAGGCTTCAGTCTACCGAGAGATTTGCGAGCGATAGCAAAGAAGAGGGGCGGCCTGGGCCGCCCCTCGGTTCCTTGCTGTGCGCTTACTTGTTCTTAGAGGCGACGAAGTACTTCGCCACCGTGCGTACGAAGTGCTGCGCATCCGGCGGCGTTGGGACATCACCGCGCAGAACGGATTCGTAGGAGACGCCAGGGCCGTAGTAGGCCTTCATGTCGTCGTCGTTGGCATCAAGCACGTCACCGGTCAGATCGAGGCCGGCGAACAGGCCCTTGCTGCGCGAGTAGGTAAGGAACTGTGCGTTCAGCTTCCAATCCGTGCCGGCCTGGGCATTGCGTCCTACCGGGCCTGCGGAGGCAGCGGCATCGGCGCCGAGTTTGAACTTGTTATGCAGCATCTTCTGCAGACCATCCTGGTTCATGGCCACCAGAATTAGGTCGGTTGCCTGCCCGCCAATCTGGAAGCCGTAGCTTCCGCCACTCAGCTTCACAAACGTCGGTGCACTCCATCCATGACCTGTGCGGCAGGTGGCAACACCCTGTCCATACTGCACGCCGACCAGAAAAGCACCCTTCTTGTAGGACGGGATGATGGCGACGCAGCTCGCGCCACCCAGAATGGACTGGGGAATCGCCTTGTCCGGGGTTGCCATGATCTCTTGCAGCACCGCTGCTGAGCTCTGTAGACGCTCGTCCATTTTGCTGTTATCAGCAGCCATCGCGGGGAGGCATCCTGCAGAAATCAAGCCAGCACACAATAATCCAGAAATCGTCTTCACGAAAATCACCTTACCTTTCGATCACCAAAAAACCTTGCGGCCTTCTTGTTCGCGCCGCCAAAGCATCAGATGGAAGCCTGCGGGCGGAGGTTGCCACTTGCCCCATCAAGTTGCAGGCAGGCAACTTCAGGCAACCCCGGAAGCCTGCTCGGCCAGAACCCGCAGCGTGAGTTCGACCCGGTTTGTCGCTTTTGCCTTGCGTAGCATCCGGCCCAGGTGAGCCTTCACCGTCGCTTCGTCGATGTGCATCGTCGAGGCAATCTCCCGGTTGGAGCGTCCGTGTGTGAGCCAATGCAGCACTTCGCGCTCCTTGGGCGTGAAGCGGCTGGACAGGTTGGTCCCGGGAACCGCCATTACTTTGCTCAGCAGAGCCACCTGCTCGTTCTCCGCAGGCAGCCAGGGTGTGCCTTCCAGCACACTCTCGATGCAGAGACGTATCTCGTCCACACCCGCGGTTTCGGGCAGAAAGCCAAAAGCTCCTGCCGCAATGGCCCGCTCCAGCACCTCAGGTGTGCCTGTACAGGCCAGAACCACCACGGGTGCCATGGGCAGCAGGCGGCGGACATGCGCCACAGACTCCCCCAGGGTAGCGTTGTCATGCAATCCAGCATCGACCACCACCACGTCCGGGCGGCAGTTCTTCAGCATGCCGCCTTCGGCAAGTACGGTGGTCTGCAGATGCAGGTTCTCCTGAAGGATGGCCTCAAGGCCAATCAGGCGGAGCGGGTCGGAGGCAAGAACCCCAACGCAAATGGGGCCTCGAAGTGGTGTATCGGATCGGAACGCGGCGGCTATCACGGGCTGCTTCACCTCTTCTTGTGGATCGGCCCGTTCCCTTGGGAGTGCCCCCTTGTCGCTCTAGAGCTTGGGGAGAACGATGCCCTGCTGCTTCTGGTACTTGCCCTTGCGGTCGCCGTAGCTTACCTCGCAGGGTTCATCGCTCTGGAAGAACAGGATCTGGCACAAGCCCTCATTGGCATAGACTCGCGCCGGCAAAGGGGTTGTGTTGGATATCTCCAGTGTGACGAACCCTTCCCACTCCGGCTCAAAGGGTGTCACGTTCACAATAATCCCACAGCGGGCATATGTGCTCTTACCAACACAAATCGTTAGTACATCGCGAGGGATACGAAAGTACTCAATGGATTTTGCTAACGCGAATGAGTTCGGCGGAATGATTACTGATTCCGCTTTCACGGTTACGAAAGATCTCTCATCGAAGTTCTTCGGATCAATGACTGCGCTGTTTACATTGGTGAAAATCTTGAATTCATCGGACACGCGCAGGTCATAACCATAGGAAGAAAGGCCATAAGACACAACACCTTCACGCACCTGTTTCTCAGTGAAGGGTTCAATCATCCCATGCTGCTGGGCCTGCGTCCGAATCCACTTATCGCTCTTGATAGACATTCTTTTTGGGTCAACCCGGGCACGCTGGTGCCGGCGTTCCTTTCCCTCTCAGGGTGTTGTCATGAGCCTACAGCAACGGCCTGGGCCAACAGCCATTCACGTTGACATTCGGAAACGCCCTACCTACCATCGTGGAGTTAGCGACAGACACGATCGGCCTGCCTGTCAGAACCGAAAGGTGTGCCCGCTTGATCAAGCAGGACCTCATTCAACGCATTGTGGAACGCACCGGTCTGCCCCGTAACAAAGCCGAGGCCGCCGTGGACGCCATCTTCGGTGCGATGAAGCGTGCCCTCGCCAGCGGCGACCGCATCGAGCTGCGCGGCTTCGGCGTCTTCACCGTAAAGCCTCGCAAGACCGGGGTCGGCCGCAACCCACGCACAGGCAAAAAGGTCGACATCGTCCCGGGACGCGCCGTGCGCTTCAAGCCGGGCAAGGAACTGCAGGCGCTCGACTAAAAGCCGGTGACCACGGTCCCCGCTATGCGGATTGCCCTCTGCGCACGGTTTACATCAGGTGCAGTGCGTCCACATCTACGACCAAAGCCCGCCGTGGGATTGCCTCTTCTTCGGCTCGTGCCAGCAGCCCTCGCAGACACGCACGCAGCACATCCCTGCGTTCCGCCCGCAGGACGAAGTGGTAGCGAAAGATGCGCTTCAGTCTGGAAAGTGGAGCGGCTGCCGGACCAGCAACACGAACACCCTGCGGCCGCGCGCTCGCCAGCCATTGGCCGAGCTTTGCCGACCAGTCCAGCGCCTCCGGCAGTGACTCACTCTGCACCACCACATTGGCCAACGCGGTGAAGGGCGGATAACGCGCGCCGCGCCGGAAGTACATCTCCCGCGCGGCAAAGCCGGTGAAGTCATGGGTTCGCGCAAACTGGTGGACGTAGTGATCGGGCTGATAGCTCTGCACGAGCACGCGGCCCGGTAGTTCCCCTCGCCCGGCACGCCCGCTGACCTGCGTGATGAGCTGGAAGACGCGCTCGGCGGCGCGAAAGTCCGGCAGCCCCAGGGCAAAGTCCGCGCCCACCACACCGACCAGCGTGACGCCATGGATGTCATGCCCTTTGGCGATCATCTGCGTGCCGACCAACAGGTTGATCTCGGCGGAGTGCAGCCGTTCCAGCAGGTGCTCCATGTCGGCGCGCGTGCGCACGGTGTCCCTGTCCATGCGCCCGATCCGCGCGCCCGGAAACAGCTCGGTGAGCCGTTCCTCACCCTGCTGTGACCCCGCACCGAGAAAGAACAGGTGCTCGCTCTGGCATTTGGGGCAGCGCTCCGGAACGCCGCGCCGAAAACCGCAATAGTGGCACTCCAGCCGCGCGCCCACCCGCGCCGGCCCGGCCATCTCGCGTTCGTCGCCGGACTTGTGAAAGGTCAAGGAGATCGCACAGTTTTCGCACTCGATCTTTTCGCCACAGCTGCGGCACATCACCACAAAGCTATAGCCGCGCCGGTTCAGCAGGATGATGGCCTGTTCACCGCGATCCAGCGTGGCGCGGGTCTCCTCCAGCAGTTGCCGCGAGAACAGCTGCTCCTGCCCTGTGACGCGGAACTCCTCCCGCATGTCGATGGTCTCCACCACCGGGAGCGGCCGGTTCGCCACACGCGAAAGCATCTCCAGCCGCGTGTAGCGGCCACTCTCGGCGTTCCCCCAGCTCTCCAGCGACGGCGTGGCTGAGCCCAGCACGACCGGACAGCCCAGCAGCTTGGCCCGCATCACCGCGACATCGCGACCGTGGTAGCGCGGCGTTTCCTCCTGCTTGTAACTGGCATCGTGCTCCTCATCCACAAGCACCAGACCCAGATCCTTAAGCGGCGCAAAGACCGCGGAGCGCGTACCGATCACTACCCGAGCGTCACCCCGTCGCACCCTGTGCCACTGCTCGGCGCGCTCGTCGGGCGTTAATTGCGAGTGCAGCAGGGCCACCTCGCTACCGAACGCCGCCACCATCTGCGCCGCAGTCGCAGGCGTGAGGCCGATCTCCGGTACCAGCAGCAGCACGCTCTTGCCTGCGGCGAGAACCCGCTGCATCGCCGCCACATAGACCGCAGTCTTGCCCGAGCCGGTAATTCCATACAGCAGGTGCGGACGAAAACCGCCCTTGTCCAGCGCCGCGACGATGCCGGCAAGGGCCTCCGTCTGCGCTTCGTTCAGCGCATGCTCGTGAGCAAAGCGCTTGCCACTGCTCTGCGTCAGGCCGGTCATGTGAAAGGCCTCGTTCGCCTCCTCAAGCCGGACGAGCCCACGGCGTACGAGCGTCCCAAGCGTCGTTTCGGGGATGTCCAGGCGTTCCAGCCGCGCCCGCAGCTCCCGGACGCGCAGCTGCCCGCCCACCCCGGCCAGCTCGGCCATGGCGGCCAGCTGGTTACCATTCAGCTTCGGCAGACGGCGACCCTCAGCGGCTGGCAGCTCTTCCTCTGGTGTCACTTCCCCGGGCAGCTGCGGTTCAGACGCGGCAGCTTCCTGAGGCGTACGTTCCGCCTCCTCTACCAGCACCGCCACCTGCTCCACCCGACGCGCGTCCCTGGCCTCGGCAACGGCCTCGCGGATCAGCCAGCGTTTCTTGGCCATGGCGTCCAGCAACGCCTTGTTAGCCCCCGCCGCGCTGCGCAACGCCGAGATCTTTGCCGGCTCCCCTGGCTCCAGGTAGTTCAGCACCGCATACTCGCGGTTCTGGTCCTCCACACTGAGCCGCGAACGGCGCGACGAGCCCTTGGCAGCCCCTTCATACAGCACACGGCGCCCTGCCTCCGCGATGCGGTAGACGAACTGCCGCCGCACCTCGGCCCCCAGCGGCACCATGCCCCGCAACACCTCGCCCAGGGGGGCGCAGTAGTACTCCGCGACCCATCGGCCCAGCTCCAGGAGATCGGCGCTGAGAATGGCGGTCTCATCCAGCACGCGATCGACTGGCTTAATCTCCACCCCGGCCGGGGGCGGCTCATCGTGCACGCGCATGACGAAACCCACCAGGCGCTGGCCAGAGAACGGCACCAGCACGCGGGCGCCAGTTTCGGCCTCGCGGCCCCCCAGGCCGTACGTAAAGCTCCTGTCCAGAGGGACGGGCAGGACAACATCGCAAAACAAACTCACCTGTCTAGCCTAGCGTTGCGGAGCGGATTTCGCCCAGAAGTAACCCCGAGTCGTAACGGCTCGGACGCTCGAAAGCTCCATGTACCGCTCCCCGGGCAGGGGAGCTTCCGACTGAAGTGGTATATACCTCACTCGCCACCCTCACCCGATAATCGGAAAAGGCAATTGCACACCCGCAGCCGCCCTAGAGCACTCCAGACAAACAGCTGCGGGTTGCGCGCGGCCGCTACGTCGAAACTGTACCGTCACAGGCCTCTCTCGCAGTGTGTTGCTCTGAGTTCATTGAGGAAGGAGGAGCTCCTTGAAATCGTCCATGAGTGCCTCGGTGGCGGGCTTTGTGACCGTGTCCGCGACCATTGGTACCGGCGTGCTGGCGGTGGCACTGCTGCACTTCCACTCCGACGATCCCCTCAAGTTCCTCTGCTACCTCGCCATTGCCGTTCTTGCCTCCACGCTGAAGGTGAGGCTGCCCGGCATGGAAAGCACCATGTCGGTGCACTTCCTCTTTGTGCTGCTCGGCGTGCTGGAGCTATCGCTGGGGGAGACCCTTCTGCTCGGCTGTGCCGCCACCCTGATCCAGAGCGTGTGGAAGACCAAAAACCGGCCAGAGTTCATCAAAGTCGCCTTCAATGTGCTCGGCATGGCCGCGCCCGCCATCTTTCTCACCTACAAGGCCTACAACTCTTGGGGAGTGCATAACGCCCGCAGCATCCCGGTCCTTCTGCTCATTGCGGCGTGCACCTACTTTGTCGCAAACACCCTTCCGGTCAGCATTGTCATCGCGCTTAGCACCCACACCAGCTTCCGCAAGATCTGGTCGGAGACCTTCTTCTGGTCCCTGCCCTATTACCTGGTGGGCGCGGTGCTGGTCGGGGTGATCAGCTGGGTTGACCACTTCATCGGCTGGCAAAGCGCACTGCTCGCCATGCCCTTGATGTACTGGGTCTATCGCTCCTACCACCTCTATCTCTCGCGGCTCGAGGAGGAGAAGACCCTCGTCGAGACCAAGGCCCTGCAGCTTGAGGCAGAGAAGCGGCACGTCGAGGAGCTCTGCGCGCTGCATCTGCGCACCATCGAGGGCCTGGCCCTGGCCATCGAGGCCAAGGACCACAACACCCACTCCCATCTGCACCGCGTCCGTACCTATGCCCTGGAGATCGGCAAGGAACTGCACTTGGACAAAGATGACCTGGACGCGCTGCGAGCCGCTGCCCTGTTGCACGATATCGGCAAGCTCGCCGTGCCCGATCACATCATCAACAAGCCCGGCCGTCTCACTCCCGAAGAATTCGAGAAGATGAAGATCCACTCGGCGGTCGGTGCGGAGATCCTGGAAAGGGTCTCCTTCCCGTATCCGGTTGCGCCCATCGTGCGGGGCCACCACGAGCGCTGGGACGGCATGGGCTACCCCGACAGGTTGAGAGGGCAGGAGATCCCGATCGGCGCCCGCATCCTGTCGGTCGTGGACTCCCTCGATGCGCTCACCTCCGATCGCCAGTACCGCAAGGCGCTGCCCCTGGAGACCGCCATGCAGACCATCCTCGATGAGACGGGAAAGGCCTATGATCCGGCGGTTGTCGAGGTGCTTCAACGGCGCTTGACCGACCTGGAGGCTCTTGTGGCGCGCAAGCTGGACGAGGCCAGCACCGATGCGCTGCGCTTTGTGCACCATGCCGGGCAGAGCGAGAGTCCGGCGAATGGTCTTGTGCACGGAGTGCAGGGCCCGGCCAACCAGACTGACTTTCTGGCCTCCATTGCGAGCGCCCGCCAGGAGGCGCACACCCTCTTTGAGCTCAGCCAGGATCTAGGCAATTCTCTCAGTCTCGACGAGACACTCTCCCTGGTTGCCCTGCGGCTGCGCAAGCTGATCCCGTACGAATCCCTGGTTGTATTTGTCCAGGCGAATGACATGCTCCGTCCCGAGTTTGTGACGGGCGAGTGCGCAGGCCTGTTCTCTTCCCTGCGAATCTCCGTGGGTACGGGTCTCTGCGGTTGGGTCGCCCAGAATGTGCGGCCCATCATTAATGGAAACCCGGACGTGGAAAGCGGCTTCGCCCAGGGCTCCTCCGCAGAGGGTGGCGGCCTTCGCTCGGCTCTGGCCGTGCCCCTGGAGGGCCTTACCGGTCCTGTGGGCGTTATGGCCCTCTATCGCAGCGAGGTTGACACCTTTGCTAGCGAGGACCTGCGCATCCTGCAGGTGGTAACCGCCCGCGTGGCTCACTTCATCGAAAATGCCTTGCGTTACCGGGAAGCGGAAAACTCCGCCACCGTCGATTACCTCACCGACATGGCCAATGCCCGTGCCCTGTCGGTCTACCTCCAGGCGGAGATCGAGCGTTGTGAGCGCGAAGGGGCCGGCCTGACGATCATGGTCTCCGATCTGGACGGCTTCAAGGAAATCAACGACCGCTTCGGGCATCTCGCCGGCGACAAGGTGCTGAAGCGCTTTGCGCAACTCGCCAGGGAGACCTGCGGCGACGACGCCTACATCGCCCGCATGGGTGGCGATGAATTCGTCATCGTGGCACCCCAACTGCCCGCCGGAGCGGTGAGCATGCTCGCGGAAGCGTTGAGCTTGCGGGCGCAGCAGGCTGGAGTCGAGCTGTGTGGCATCCGTACGCTGGCGCTAAGCGTGGGCGCCTCGTTCTATCCCGTCGATGGCGTCGACGCCGAGAAACTGCTCTCTGAAGCCGACAAGCGCATGTACTCCATGAAGTCCATTCACCATGAAGGCAGAGGACGCGCCGAGGTTCCGGCCACCGAGCCCCAGGCCGCCGCCCTGACGCAGTAGAACCTTTCTTCAGGTTCCTTGCTGATGTGCCTTTGCGTAGATTCAGGTGGAAAACACTCCACAAACGTTGACTCCCGACTTAGAAAACAGGCGTACGAGTTATAGGTAAGCCCTACTTTCGCCGTCCTCCCACAAAAGTTGCGACTTTCGACCGTCGCGCGCAGTTCCTCTCGCAAGGGCCCGGATACCGCCCTTCCCATTACCCTCACACGAGGCATTGGTAATCTGCGGCCAGTAAGGGTAATCAGGCTTTCGCACCCCGGTCACGTGACCGCTACCTCCAGGAAGATTACGTTACGCTTTTGTGCCATTTCACCCTCTCTGAGAGCGGCTACGCTCACTTTGGTCGAGGGCAACAACGTCCGGGAACAGTAGTTACGTCGAGTAACTCCTAACTACTGCTACCTAACCGTGGTGCCCACGCTGCTTTACGCAGGTTCATTCGCAGCATTGCAGTTATGCAGTCTGGTCTGGTGCCACGTTCCAGGTTTTCCAGAACACGAGAGAAAGGTTACTCATGAAGTTCAGAGATCTACGAAGGGGCGCCACCTTGAGGATGACAGCCATCACCTCCTGTGCGCTATTCCTGTCAGCTACGGCCGCCTTTGGCCAGAACAAGCTTTCCAAGGATCTACTGCGGAGGGGGGACGCCGAGCAGGTTGACATCATCGTCCAGTTCAAGCACGCGCCGACACCCGAGTTGCACGGGCACGTGCTGCACCACGGCGGTCAGATGCGCCGTGAATTCAAGTCCCTGCATGGCGGCTCTTACCGTGTGCCGGCATCCGTCCTGGCGGAGCTCGCCAACGATCCTGAAGTGGCCTACGTCTCCCCCAACCGCGTCGTCTCGACAACCTCCACACCCACGACCGGGAAGGCTCTGGGGCTCGATCACCATCTTGAAACCCTCGATCTGCCAGCGGCATTAAACGTGGACGGTACAGGCATCGGTGTCGCCATTATCGACAGCGGGGTAGCCCCCGTTGCCGACCTCAGCGCGAACAGATTCGTCTACAGCCAGGACTTCACCGGCTCGGGATCGGCAGTCGACACGTACGGACACGGCACGCACATTGCCGGCATCATCGCTGGCAACGGCGCCTCATCCACTGGTTCGCAGTATTCATATACGTTTAAGGGTCTCGCCAGCAACGTGAACCTGATCAACCTGCGCGTGCTGGATGCGAATGGTGCGGGCACCGATGCGGAGGTGATCGCGGCGATCGGTCAGGCTATCGCGCTGAAGAGCAAGTACAACATCCGCGTAATCAATCTTTCGCTCGGACGCGGAGCGTATGAAAGCTACCAGCTGGATCCGCTCTGCCAGGCAGTCGAGCAGGCCTGGAAGGCCGGTATCGTTGTCGTCACCGCTGCCGGCAACTATGGCCGGGACAACAACCTCGGCACATACGGCTACCTGACCACCACCGCACCGGCCAATGACCCCTACGTCATCACCGTGGGTGCCATGAACACGCAGGGCAACCCGGCAGCCGGGACGGCGATTCCAGCCTCCTACTCCTCCAAGGGACCGAGCATCGGGGACTGGGTCGCCAAGCCTGACCTGGTGGCTCCTGGCAACATGATCGTCTCGCTGTATGCGAATGGCCAAACGCTTTCGCAGCAGGAGGCACAAAACATTATTCCGACGTCGCTGTACCAGACGAACGGCAGCACGGCCGCCTCGCCAACGTACATCGCGCTCAGCGGCACCAGCACTGCGGCTCCCATGGTCACGGGCACCGTTGCGCTGATGTTGCAGGCAAATCCGAACCTCACGCCGGACCAGGTGAAGCTCCGCCTGATGGCCAGCGCCAACAAGCAGCTTGCCCGCTACAGCTCCACCAAGGACGCTGTGACCGGTCAGGTCTTCTACGCGCAATCTGATCTCTTCACTGTCGGTGCGGGCTATCTCGACACCAACGCCGCGCTATCCAGCAAGGTCCTTGCTCCGGCGACGGTCGGCAGCGCTGCCTCCCCGAACGTAGGGCTGGATGCCAGTGGCTATGTGGTTATGGCAAACGGCAACCCGTCGGTGTACGGCTCAACGGTGCTTTCCGGCACCGACGCCAGTGGCTTGCCCATCGTGTGGGGCATCAGCCCACAGCAGGTAGCCGGCATCCTGCCGAACATCGGTATGACCGTGCCTACGGCTACCGTGAATGGCAACACCGTTGTGTGGGGTAGCACGGTCGTATGGGGCAGTACGGTGGTCTGGGGAAGCACCGTGGTCTGGGGCAGCACGGTCATCTGGGGCAGCACCGTGGTCTGGGGTAGCTCCGGACCGGCTACTGACTCCTGGTAGTTCAAACCTGAGAAGAGCCTGAGTCTCGGACTCAGGCTCTTGTCTCTTCCGCGAACTGTTTCAGCATCCCGGAGCTACGCGAGCTGCATCGCCAGGCCCGAAACCAGCGCTTGCAGCATGTCTGCGTCGCACACGCCCTGGGCAAGCTGCGGTCCTCCGCCGCCACGGGCTCCAAACGCAGAGCTTGCCTCGCGGAGCAGGTTCCCCGCATGTCTCGCATCACCGACCGGAAGCGCGATCACTACAGCTCCTTTGCCCTCATCGGTCCCACCGATCACCGCAACGTGCCCGGCAGCCGCCACGGCGGACGCGACACGCTTGGCGAACTCGGGAGGCTTGTCGGCAAAGAGCGCCTGCACCACACTGCCACCAGCAGCCTGGTGTACCAGCGCAGCAGCCCTGGCCTCGGCCAGCTCTTCCAGCAAGCTACGACGCGCCTTGCCGGCAGCCTTGGTCTCCTCCTGCATCGCGGTCAAACGTGTCGGTAAATCAGCACTCCCCACGCTCAAAGCCTGCGCTATCTCACTGAGCAGAGCGAAATCGCGCCGGGCACCCTGCAGGGCACGCAGCCCGCACCGAAACTCCACCCGCCATCCTGCCTTGACCTTCTCCAAACGCCGCAGGGCAACGCCGCCGATCGCGCCGGTCGAGGCCACGTGCGTTCCGCCACATGCGTTCAACTCGACGCCTTCCATCTCCATCACCCGCAGAGGACCAGTTCGCTCCGGCAATTTCTGCAGATCACCACGCGCCAGCATGGCCTGCGCCTCATCGCGTGTGTGCCAGTAAGCCCGCAGCAGCCGGTCTTCAAAGATCGTCCGGTTCACTGCGTCTTCGATCGTAGCCAAATCCGTTTTGCTCAACGCCGGGCTGCCCTCGGGCAGTGTCAGGTCGATGGTGGAGATCTCCGCTCCCAGATGAAACGAGACCGTCCGCGCGGCCAGACGCTTCAGGAACACGGCCGACAGAAGATGCTGCCCGGAGTGCTGCTGCATATGGTCCATGCGCCGCGCGCCATCAATCCGTCCCTCAACCGCGGTCCCCTGCACGAGCGGTTTGCGCACAAAATGCCATACCTCCCCCGCGTCATCCTCCTCCACGCGCTCTACCGGCACCTCCAGCACGGCACCGCTGCGGGCCGTGGCCACCAGCACACCTGTGTCCCAGGGCTGGCCACCGCTCTCCGGATAAAACGCCGTCCGGTCCAGCGCAACGCGCCACAGGTGCACCTTCTCGCCATCGGCCCCCTGCTCCCGCGCTACCAGCTGGATATCGGTGACCTCCGCCCAAAACTGCAGCTCCGGCGAGTCGTAGTACAGCCGCTCGGCTACGCGCGATCCCGGCGTGACGCCGCTCATGCCCCTGCCTCACGCACCATTCTCTGCAGCAGTTCCACCTCGCGGCGGCTGCCCACAATCAGCGGTGTTCGGTCATGAATGCCCGTGGCGCGGAGGTCCAGGATCCGCTCGGCACCATCGATCGCAGCCCCGCCAGCCGCCTCTGCAATCATGCCCAGCGGATTGGCCTCATACTGCAGCCGCAGCTTGCCCTTTGGCGCTGAAGCCGTGGGCGGGTACAAGAAAATACCGCCCTTCAGCAAGGTGCGATGGAAGTCCGCCACCAGGCTGCCCACATAACGCGCGCCATACGCCTTACCCCCCAGCTCCCCACCAAGCAGCGCCGCCAGGTACGCCCGGTATGCCGTTGGCCAGCTCCCGGCATTGGCCTCGTTGGCCGAGTAATACGGTCCCTGCTCCGGCATCCGCATATCCCGCGCACTCAGAACAAACTCGCCGCTATCGGTCAGCGTAAACGCGTTCACCGAACCACCAACCGTAGCCACAAACACAACCGACGGGCCGTACACCACGTAGCCCGCGGCCACCTGCTCGGAACCAGGCTGCAACACCGTCGCCTGCACCGCAACCCCTGCCTGCGCGCTCCGAATCCCGAAGATCGTCCCCACGTTCACGTTGACGTCGATGTTGGACGATCCATCCAGCGGATCGAAGCTGACAACAAAGCCGGCAGCGTCACCCGCTTCCCTGCCCGCGAACACCACGGCGTCATCATCCTCCTCGCTGATGACGCCAAGCACGACCTCGCACCCGCGTAGCGCCTCCGTCAGCACCTCGTTGGCGTACACATCCAGCTTCTGCTGTTGCTCGCCCTGCACGTTGGTCGCGCCCGCGGCACCATACGTGTCGTCGAGCCCCGCCAGCCGGATCTTGCGCGCAATCTGCGCCCCTGCGCGACCGATTGCGGCAAAGACTTCGCCAAGCCCCGGATGCGTGCCTTGCGACGCCCACTCCCCTATCAACATGCCCTCAGCCATCGACACTCCTCAACCTCTTCCCTGCTCCACTGAAAACGGTAGCATCCGCCATCTCGCGGGGGAGGCCTCGCTGCTCTTCGATGCCTGTCAGCCTGACGAAGGGCTCCCCCGTACAATCGCCCCATGCTCTCGCGCCGCCGCTTTGTCCTGACCGCCGCCGCTGCCGCCCCCACGCTGTCCCTGCACGCGCAACATGCTCCCGCCCCAGGCCCGGCAGCGACCGCAGATTCCAGCCTGCCCGCTCCCCTTCTCGCCCTGCGCGACCGCCGCGCCGACATTCATCCCATCTCCCCCGCCGAGCGGGCGGCGCGCCACGATCGCGCCCGGGAGCTCATGCATGAGTACGGCATCGACGCCATCCTGCTCACCACCGGGGCCTCCTTGCTCTACTTCACCGGCGCGCACTGGGGCCAGTCGGAGCGGCTGTTCGCCTACGTCCTCCCCCAGGCCGCTGCGCCCTTCATCCTGTGCCCGGCCTTTGAGCGCGACCACCTCGCCGAGATCCTGCCCACCTTCCCCGAGGCCGAAACCACGCTCACCTACCAATGGCAGGAAAACGAAGATCCCTTCACCATCCTGCGTCGCGGCCTCGCCGAGGTGAACATCACCGCCGGCACGCTCGGGGTGGATGAGCAGACCTCCTTTGGCTTCGCGAGCGCCATCGCCAAGGCCGCGCCCGCGTTGAAGCTGGTCTCCGGCCGCCCCGTCATCGCGGGCTGCCGCTCGGTCAAGTCCCCGGCGGAGGTCGCCCTGCTCCGCCTCGCCAACGAGATCACCCTGGACGTCTACCGCGCCGTATTTCGGTCCTGCCACCCCGGCGACACGAATCACCGCGTCGAGGAGCTCATCACCCAGGCCTACGGCCGCTGCGGCGTGCGCGGCGAAGGCAGCTGCAATGTGGGCGTCGCCACGGCCAGCCCGCACGGGTCCGCCCTGCCGCAGACCATTCACGAGCACGAGATCGTCGCCGTCGACGACGGCTGTTCGGTCGACGGCTACACCTCCGACATCACGCGCTCCTGGGTCTACGGCACGCCCACCGCCGAGCAGCGCAGGATATTCGACACCGTCCGCTCTGCACAATCGGCCGCGCTCGCCGCCGCCAAACCGGGTGTGGAAATGCAGGCCGTCGATGCCGCCGCACGCAAGGTCGTCGCCGACGCCGGCTACGGCCCCAACTACGACACGTTTCTCCACCGCGTAGGCCACGGCATCGGGCTCGACATGCACGAGGCACCCTACCTCGTAGGCGGCAACCACGCCGAACTCAAACCCGGCATGGTCTTCTCCGACGAACCCGGCATTTACCTGCACGGCAAGTTCGGCATCCGCGTTGAAGACTGCATGCTCATCACCGACGGCGGTGCCGAACTCTTCACCCCACAAAGCCCCAGCCTGGAATCTCCGTTCGGCGCTGGGACGACTGCCTGAAGGAATCAAGGCATCAGGATCTGAAGCGCCGATGGCACCACGCGGATCGTCAGGGGTAAAGGTCCGACCGCTTCGCCATCTACCTGCGCATAGACTGGCTGTTCCGCATCGAGCAGGGTACACCGGAGTTCCTCCACCTCGAGACTCGTCAGCCACGGGTTGGCCTTCCCCAGGCCCAAACGCCCAAAGCCAATCCACGCGGGAAGCGAGAGAAAAGCCGGTGCCGAAAGCACCTGAACTATCAGGTAGGGATGATGAAGGCGTGACGTCGTTGTAAGACCTGTAAACAGACCCCCGAGATCTGGAATGCGCGAAGCCATTACGGCCACTGCTGAGCGGCTGTTCCACACAGAGGAATCACGCAACCTGTACTCCATCCGAAATGCAGGGAAACGGCGAGTCAGAAAGAGTCGTGCCGCCTCCGCGTAGTACGCGCTTCGCCCAAGGTGAGCTTTCGAGTCCACTTTCATCTCACGGACAAGGTGCCCATCCGGTCCAGCCCCCGCCATGACCGTGAACCAACGCTTGCCCAAGGCAGTCTGCGCACAACCGAGCGGAATGCGCTTGCCCTCGAAGCTGAGAAGCTTCCGAAGCGCGTGGACAGGATCCATGGGTAGCTGCAGATTTCGCGCGAGCGCGTTAGCCGTTCCCAACGGCAGAACGCCCAGGGTAGTTTGTGTTCCAGCCAGCCCTTGCACGACGCCGTGAACCGTTCCATCACCACCACAAGCAATCACCAGGTCACAGGACGCACTCGCCTGAACGGCAAGGGCGCGGGGGGAGTCAGGATCGACGGTTGTCGATCTCGTCAAGACCTCTAGACCTCGCTCCTCGAAGACACGCAGCAGATCGCCGCGCACGCTCTCAAAGGACCCCCGACCCGCTTTTGGGTTGATGATCAACGCAGCACGTTTGAACATCACGTCCCCTCAGGAGAGGATAGGACCGCATAACCGCACGGGCTGACAGAAAGTCACTGCGCTACGCTTGTTCGTTACGTCAGGTCATCCGAATCAAATGTCGGCAGCTTCCGCCCGAGCCGCCGCATGTCATGCACGTCGGCAACCAGCGTGCTCACCACGCCATCGATCTCATCCTCGGCCGGCAAATCGTCCTCTATCGCCAACTTCTTATGTTCCTTGGGCAGCTTGATCGTCTCCAGCAGGGCCACAACATGCGCCACGGCCGTACCGTCCTGCGCCAGTCCCTCGGGGGTCTTGCCCTTGATGGACACGCAACCCATATCCAGGGTAAGCAGGTCCGCCAGCCGCTCGCGCATCTCCGCGGCGATCGGGACGATCTTGGGCCGATGCATGATCAGCACGCAGTCGATATTGACGATCTTGTACCCCGCCAGCGCCACCTCTTCCATCGCCGTCTTCAGGAAGACGGTCGACGCCGCACCCTTCCAGCGCTCATCGGTTGGCGGGAAAAATGTGCCGATGTCTCCGGCGCACACCGCTCCCAGCAGGGCGTCTGTTACGGCATGCAGCAGCAGGTCGCCGTCGGAGTGCCCTGCAAGGCCCTCAGGATGGTCGATCTTCAAACCACCGATCACAAGGGGAACGCCGGGAGCAAAAGCGTGTGAATCGAAACCGAGGCCGATACGCATGGACATGAGAAGCTACTCCGAGGCAGAAACTGACCAACGAAACATCTGACAGCGACACAGGCAGTAAGCGCCGAAACTGACCCGAGTATAAGGCTCGCTCCGGCCATCTTTGGAACGCTTGGACGCTAGCCCGCGAGGTAGAACTCGGCAATGGCCAGATCCCCGGGTTGCGTGACCTTCAGGTTGCGTCCAGTTCCCGGCACTACATGCACGGCGACCCCCGCGCGCTCCAGCAAACTCGACTCATCCGTTCCCACGAATTCGTCATTGGCCGCCTCGGCAAAGGCCTTTCGCATCAGCGGAACCCGGGCCCCTTGAGGTGTCTGGGCGTGCACGATCAGCTCTCGCGGAATCGTGGCCGTAATCAGCGCGCCATCGGCGGTGCGCTCCACCTGCTTGATGGTGTCCACCGCCGGCATGCCCACAATGGCCGCACCATGCCGCACGATCGCGTCTATGGTTCGCTCGATGGTCGCTGCATCCACCAGCGGCCGCACCGCGTCATGCACCAGCACAACATCCTCATCCGACCCGGAGGGCAGCGCTGCCAGGGCGTTCGCGACCGAATCCTGCCGCGAATCACCGCCGGTGACCACCTGCACACGATCCGCCAGGCCATACTCGGCCAGCATGTCGCGCAGGCGCGCCTGCTCCGGCTCGCGTACGGCAACATACACGCCTGTGACACGAGGGACAGACAGGAAGGTGCGCAGGGAGTGGACCAGAACCGGGAGTCCCCCCAGCAGAAAGAATTGCTTGGGGGCGCCACCGGTGGCCGCAGCCATCCGCGTGCCGATGCCCGCCGCCGGAAAGATCACAAAAACAGCCATGAGGAGGCGAGTATACCTGTTCCGCTGCCCGTTGAGGGGAGCCCTCGCGGCTTCCACTCCGGCCGGAACGCGAGACAATCGGAGGTGCTCATGCGCTTGCAAAACCTCAACCGCACCTTGTTTCACCCCGGGCAACGGCTCTGCTGCGCTCTCTCCGGCGGTGCCGACTCCACAGCCCTTCTGCTCGCTCTGCTGGAAGCCAACCACGAAAAGGAGCCGCTGGGCCTTGTGCTGAGCGCCGTGCATATCCACCACGGCCTGCGTGGCGCCGAGGCTGATGAAGACGCCGCCTTCGTCACCGCTCTCTGCAAAGCGCAGGGTGTTCCCCTCACCGTGGAGGCCGTCGACACCCCTGCCCGACAGCAGGCTGAGGGCGAAGGACTGGAGGAGGCCGCGCGCGAACTCCGCTACGCCGTCTTTCGTCAGCTCCTCGCCGCCGGGCCCGCCGAGGCGATCGCCACAGCCCACACGCTGGAAGACCAGGCCGAAACCGTCATCATGAAGCTGCTTCGCGGAGCTTGGACGGAGGGCCTTGGCGGGATCTCCCCCGTGCTTCGACTCGGCGAGGAGCCTGTCGCCGCGACACGGTCCACCTCGCCATCTGCGAGTGCCAGCGTGCTTCGCCCCATGCTGAACGTTCGCCGCGCGGAGGTCGAGCGCTTCCTGCACGAACGCAATCAGCCCTGGCGCGACGACAGCTCCAACCGTGACACGAGCCTCACGCGCAACCGCGTCCGCCATGAGTTGATGCCGGTCCTGCGCAGCTTCAACCCGTCGATCGACCTCACCCTCGCCCGCACCGCCGAGATTGCGCGGGACGACGAGGCCTTCTGGCAGGCGGAGACCGCCCGCGTCCTACCCGGGCTTGCCCTGCCCGGCAAACCGGTCCGCGGCGGTGGCCGGGCAGTCAGTACGGGGGCCGGAGAACGTTCCGTTGCGCTTGAGATTGATCGGCTGAAAGCGCAGCCCGCCGCCCTACGCAGGCGATTGGTCCGTGCCGCAGCGGCAGGTCTGGGTTGCAGACCCCAGGCTGAAGAGACAGCCAGGATGCTCGCTTTAGCTGGATTGCTGGATCTTCCGGACCTCTCCCCCCGCAACGGCACGCGGCTGGAACTCTCGGGCGGCTTGCGGGCGGAGCGGTCGCTGCGGGAGCTTCGCCTCTCACGCCTGGAACCTGGCTCTATCCCGAAAAAGACGTAGTGGACCGTATCGAAATAGCGCAACCACGCAGCGGGTTGTCAAGTATAGAATCGGTACGAATACCCGCAAGCTGGGTGGGCACCGTCGTAGGGTCTCGCACCTTCTCCCCTCGATTGTCGTCTAACTGGAGAGACGCCGTTTGATCTTTCTGCGGCAGGCGGGCTGCGGGAGCTCTGGGGCTCAAGGAATCGAGGAAGCGGATTGAATTCAACAGTCAAACAACTGCTGATCTGGGTAGTGGCGGTAGCCTGCTTGCTCATCGGCTGGAACTTTGTGCTCAAGAACATGAACGCCGGGCACAATCGAGTTATCGGCTTTACCGAATTTCAGAATGACGCCGAGGCCGGCAAGATCGGTGATGTCACCATCTCCGGGACCGAGGCAAGCGGCAAGTTTAAAGATGGCAAGGAGACCTTCTCCACCATCATTCCTCAGGTCTACCCGGATCTCTACAAGGATCTGAAGGAACACGGCGTAAGCGTCACCATCAAAGACCCTCAGGGCAATGTCTGGTTTAGCCTCCTGCTTCAGGTCGCGCCCATTCTGGTCATCCTGGCTCTTTTCCTGTTCATGATGCGGCAGATGCAATCAGGCGGCAACAAGGCGATGAGCTTTGGCAAGAACCGCGCCCGCCTCCTGAGCATGCAGCAGAAGAAGGTCACGTTCAAAGATGTCGCTGGCGTGAATGAAGCCAAGGAAGAGCTCAAGGAGATTATTGAGTTCCTCCGCGAGGCGCAGAAGTTCCAGCGTCTCGGTGGCCGCATCCCCAAGGGCGTTCTCATGGTCGGACCTCCGGGCACCGGCAAGACGCTTCTTGCCCGCGCTGTGGCTGGTGAGGCTAACGTTCCCTTCTTCTCGATCTCCGGTTCGGACTTCGTTGAAATGTTCGTCGGCGTCGGTGCGAGCCGCGTTCGCGATCTGTTCGAGCA